>CAVUMJ010000372.1:0-4456 GCA_963741375.1 uncultured Pseudomonadota bacterium | reverse complement strand
GGCTAACGCCTATTGCGCCCTATGCCCTACGGTTCCTATTCTCGGACAGTCTCCCAGTTCATCCTGCCGACAAGAAAATACAACGCCATTTCTTATGTCTAATTTTCAAGCCAATGAATTAACGTCCAAAAAACACTCTAAATCACTATTTATTTTTCGTCGTGACCTACGTTGTTTTGATAATAACGGTTTAAAAACAGCATTGCTTGAATCAAACGAAGTTTTTCCTTGTTTTTTCCTTGATCCAAGACAAATCGAAAATCACTCATATCAAAGTAAACCGGCATTACAATTTATGATTGAAGCCCTAAATGATTTGGAATCTCAACTAATCGGAATGGGTAGCAAGCTACACATCTTTTATGGACAACCGGAAACAGTGGTTTCATATTTGCGAGATAAAATCTCGGTAGAGGCTGTCTATGTCAACCGTGACTATACACCATTCAGCCGTCTGAGAGATGAAGCTTTAAAGCAAGTTTGTATCCGGAGTGGGATAGTTTTCTATAGTTGTAATGACTTGCTAATTAACGAACCTGAAACATTATTAACCGGTAACGGAACGCCCTATCAGGTATTCACTGCATTTTATAAACGCAGCATACAAAATGCTGTCGCTGTTTCTGGAATTTTACCAGTTGGAAAGTTAGGCAAATTCGACGGCTTGGGAGGTATTGAATTACTTTCCGACCTACAAAAAACCCACAATAATCCTTTAAAGGGCGGACGGCAACCCGCTTTGACAATCCTGAATGACTTATCTCATTGTCAGGGATATAGTAACTTGCGGAATTCTCCGGCAGTAATGGGGACCAGCAACTTGTCGGTTTATCTAAAATTCGGCTGTTGTTCAATACGTGAAGCTTACAATTGTATTGTTCAGAATTTTGGCCCGGATCATGCCCTTTTACGCCAATTTTATTGGCGGGATTTTTTTAGTTATATTGGTTGGCATTTTCCCCATGTGTTTGGGCATGCATTTCATCACCAGTACGATAAGATTATTTGGCGCAATGATCACAGAGAATTTCAACATTGGACAGATGGAACAACCGGGTTTCCAATTGTTGACGCTGGAATGCGGCAGCTCAATCAAACCGGTATGATGCACAATCGCGTACGGATGATTGTCGCTTCGTTTCTAGTCAAAGACCTTCATATCAGTTGGCGTTGGGGTGAACGATATTTTGCACAACATCTTTTGGATTACGATCCCTGCCTTAATAATGGCAATTGGCAATGGGCTGCCTCAACCGGTTGTGATGCACAACCTTACTTTCGTATTTTCAACCCGTGGCTGCAGCAGCAAAAATTCGACCCGGACTGCATTTATATTAAACGATGGATACCCGAGTTAAGGAATTTTTCATCTTCTATAATCCATAAATGGTATTACAAACCACTAATGGGGAATTATCCTGAACCCATGCTTGACCATACTTTTCGAAGTCAACAAGCGAAAACTTTCTATCTACAAGCTAATCAACCAAACTGAATCGAACTCTTGTCATATTAATATCTATGCTATTAACTGGATGTATTGGAATTCCGGAAGGCGTGAAGCCTGTCGCTGGTTTCAAATTTAACCGATATTAGGTAAAGAGCATGAGATGGTCCGTTTAGATCATTCGATTGAAACTGCGCACATGATCCGGTCTATCGGCAGACCTAAGCATTACGGCTTACCAACAGTTCTGGTTTTAGCGAATTTCGTTGGCGATTTTACTTAGTATTTGTACATATTGTTTTATTTATTCGTATCTAATACTTTTCTTCTCAAGGAAAAGCCAAATTGACCTATCAACTAACGTCGACCGGCGCCCTTATTTATTAAATAGTAATCAGAAAGTTCTGTCTTTGGAGACTTTTCCTCTGAGGTCGAACCATTGGCTGATAGCAAAATATCAAGTCTCAGCAACGAGTCTGCATATTTCCGCCCTTGTTCGTATATGCAGCTTCACACTGAACTCAATTACAATGAGGAGAATAAACATGTCTCATACTGTGCATACTCTGAAGGTAAAGACGAATCGTACTTCGTCATCACCGATTGCAATCGCTGTAGCCGGTCTGCTCTCGCTTGCCGCCTGCTCTTCATCCGCGCCGCGCCCCACCGAAGCTTTGCAAGCCGCCGAATCAGCCATTACCGCCGCCGATCAGGCGCGAGCAATGGAGTATGCCGCACCGGAGCTGAATGAAGCGCGCGAAAAACTCTCTGCCGCCAATAATGAGGTAAGTCAAGAAAACAACGAATCCGCAAAGCGTCTTGCCGAACAATCGCGCATTGACGCTGAACTTGCCTTAGCCAAGTCTGAAGCAGCAAAGGCCAAGGCTGTCAACGATGAACTGAAAAAAAGCATTAGCGCCATGAAAGAAGAAATGCAACGCAAAACAGGAGACCTACAATGAACACGACAATTCATGGTATTAAAATGCTGATCGCCATTGTTTTTGCCGCTGCCATATTGGCGGCATGTTCTTCGAAACCGGTCAAAATCGCTGGAGTATCCGATGTTCGCAACAAGTTATCGAGATTGGAGACAGAACCGCAATTAGCCAGCCGCGCCCCGGTTGAAATCAATGATGCGGAACAGGCGGTACGCGCAGCTGAGCAACCCCAGGAAGACTTGGACATAGGCAATCATCTGTTGTTTATGGCTGATCATAAGGTCGATCTCGCCTGGCAGCTAGCGCAACGACGCCTGCTGGAAGATCAGCGCAAAACGCTGACCGAGCAAAGCGACAAGGCTCGCCTTGATGCCCGTACCCGCGAAGCCGACCGGGCGCACTTGGAAGTCGAGAAATTAAAAAAAGAATTAAATGCGGAAATCACCGAACGCGGGCTGGTCATGACGCTGGGCGATCTGCTGTTCGATACCGGCGGGGCCGTACTCAAAGACGGCGCCTATCTTAATCTAGACAAACTCGCGGAGTTTCTCAAGACGTATAGAGACCGTACCGTGATTATCGAAGGCCATACCGATAATGTCGGCAGCGACAGAACGAACCAAGCGTTGTCGGAAGACCGGGCCGAAACCGTAAAAGACTATCTAGTCAGTGAAGGTGTAGATCCGAGCCGAATCGAAACATATGGCATGGGTAAAAGCGGACCGGTAACCAGCAATAGAACCGCTTCAGGACGCCAGAAAAACCGCCGGGTCGAAGTCATCATATCCAACCCTCCCGTTTCTGAAACCCAAGACAGCACTGCTGTCATACGATAAAGACCGGGCGGTTGTCATGAGTCGCCCCGCCTGACGTGCGCCAGGCGGGCTTTTTAACGGGAGGCGCGATTTTTCCTTGGCGGACGGAGGTCTTTCATGGATTTAACGCGACAAGTCTTCTGAAAATTTACTGATTGAGTAATAACAGCACATTTACATCCGCCGGTTTTCTTGATTTTGGTAACGCCGGTTTTTCCGGTTAATGTTGATATTGCTTGCAACTGCCGTTGCAGCAAATAATGCGCTTGAAATGATAAACTCGCCGCTCATAAAGCCAATAATACCTGTTATAAAGGCAAGGCCATTCATTAAATCTTTCTGAAAGTCAGTCATGATTTTTATCCTTTTAAAAGTGGTTAACGATGGCCGTGGTGACCATAGCCACCGTGTCCGCCATATCCACCGTGCCCCCAGCCCCCACCGAAAAATGGCATTGAAATGACCGGAGCAACGTTATAAGCATATCCACCATAAGGAACAGGTGGTGCATAGTAGGGCTGTGGTGGATAATATCCTACTGCTGGCCCATAACCACCGTAATAAGGTCTGTAGCCAAAACCACCGTACCCACCATATCCATAATGGCCGTGGTGTCCGTGTGCAAAGGCATTGCCCGCAAAGAATATGCTGCAAATCGCAAAAATTTTAATGAACCTGGACATAAATCCTCCTTAATTGGATTGCGTTTCTAGTTACAATAAATTCTGTGCTTCTTTGCTTAACCGTAACTTAAAACTTTGTTAGGAATGGATTAAGGGCTAAATCAGGTTTTGTCATAAAACCGAGTTAATAATAAGTAGGGATATTTAGCACTGCTGGAACTGGCGCCGAGGAGATCATGGACAGTGCTCTCGGGCGTGTGGCGGCCTCACCAAACAGGTGATTTCTCTGAAGCCATTATCTTATTGACTTCATTGGCTTTTATGTTTATGAGCGGATATCTACATGGAGGTGGGGTATGCCGATATTGCAGGAGCAAGTATCTGTCAACTGCGGTTTCTAGGATTATTACATAGTCCATATCGCTCACTGAAATTACAACGCTGATTGCTACTAAATATTGATCGCCGTTTCTCAGGTTATCGCAACAAAACCGAAAACTGCCGTAAAATGTTGGGGAAATCAGTTATGAATTGCTCACAATGCCTCGACTTTCGTCTACAAACTCCTCTGTTTCCTTGTCCAATTGCCGGCTGGAACGCCCCAGCGGCTGATGAATATAAAGCGATTTT
>CAVUMJ010000371.1:0-7147 GCA_963741375.1 uncultured Pseudomonadota bacterium | reverse complement strand
AGACGATGAGCTGCCGCAATCATGGATGGATCGGCATTACCATGAACTTTGATGCCTTCCTGATGAGAAGCCAGGTTAAATAAGGAAAGAAATCTGAGTTCGGCTACGAGTTCGTCAGATATTTGTTTGAGCATGTCTAGTTCCCCTGTTGTTATTAGAATATTATTTTGGTTGAAAACTTGTGTCCAGCCAGCTGTACAAAAGTTTTATCAGTTGTTCGTGATCTTCTTGAATGGCATGATTTTCCCCAATTAGACGAACTTGCCGGTAAACCGGATTATCCTTGCCGGCCATACGTCTTTGACGGGCTGAATCCACCACTTCAGCTAAATCAAATTCCGCATAGACATCCAGAAACGGCAGGCCGATATTTTTGATAAAAGCCAGAGTTTGCAGTTGTGGATTATCAGTAACCGGCACGGACAAACTGACTGTGGCGATGGCGCCAATATTATCGGGATGATCATTAACCGCATTGGTCGCCATTAAAGCTCCCAGCCCATAACCTATCAAAGCTATGTTGACGGCGCCATTAGCCTTTAAATATTCTATGGCTGCCTTAATACGATTTTGCGCTTCAGTAAATAACGGATAATAATCCGCTGCGGAAGAAGCGTTTTCCCTTAGCGGCATTTGCAATGCCAGTGTTGCCCAATTGTGTTGAGGCAGCAATATTCTTAACCAGTGCACCAGTGGTTTTTGATCGGGATATTCCCCGGCTTCGTGCAAAATAATCACCGCATTCTGATTTTTGGATTTTTCAGCTTCGGTAAATAAGCTTAAAAACTTTTGTTCTCCCGCATTCAACCAGACAATTTTCCCAATTAACGGGTTATGTTCAATGCTGGCCGCGTAATTTTGTTCTCGCAAATTATCGCTGGCCTGAACAGATCCATCCAAACCGATAAGTAACAATGCAATTAGTAGCTTGAGAATCACGATTTGGAAATACTGTAAAAGTTGCTATCAGTATAACGTTCATGAATATGCCGCAATAAGACCATGATTACCGAAGCCAGAGGCAAAGCCATCAACACGCCTAAGAAACCAAATAATTGCCCGCCCGCCAAAACCGCAAAAATAACCGCCACGGGATGCAGGCCTATTTTTTCACCCACCAGCCAGGGTGTAAGCAACATGCTTTCCAGGCTATGACCTATACCAAAAACCAATAGCACCGGCAGCAGATGGTCAACATTTTGAAATTGTAATAAAGACGCAACCAAAGACACGCTGACGCCGACTATCACCCCCATATAGGGTATAAAACTGATTAAGCCGGCTATCATGCCTATCAGCATTGAGAAGTCCAGATCAATAAACCATAAGCCCAAACTATAAAACAAGCCAAGGGCAAGCATCACGTAAAACTGCCCGCGGATGAACGCCCCCAGAACTTCATCCGCCTCAGTTGCCAACTTGCCCACTATTTGGGCATAGCGCCTGGGAAAAAGATCATGGATTCTTAAGGTTAAATCATCCCAGTCTCTCAACAGATAGAAGGTAATAACCGGAATTAACACCAGATTCATTACCCAACCCAAGATTACCGCACTGGAATGCGATAACGATAAAATCAGATTTTCACTTAAGCCGCCACCGGTTTGCCAGTGACTTTTGATCATGCCGACCAATTGGTCGGTTTGCAAGGGCCGTATGCTGCGGCCCAGGTATTTTTGCAGAATCGGAATCAGTGATTTATTTAACCAGGCTAAATAGGAAGGAAGTTTCTCAAGGAACTCGCCAATCTGGAGTTCTACTGCCGGAATGATTACGATTAAAATGGCGGCAATAGCCAAGATGATGCCAAAAAACACCACCATAACCGATAATGTCCGGTTTAGCCGAAATGAACGGATTCGAACAGTTTCCAGTCTGTCTACCAGCGGGTCTCCCAGATAAGCCAAACCGGTTGCAACTGCAAATGGCATCAGGATGGGAGCAAGCTCATACAACAGCCATCCCGTTAACGCGGTAAAAGTTAAAATCAGCCATTTTTGAGAATCACTCATATTCATAGCTTATTTTTGAGTATTTTCCTGCTTTTGGGATTTAAAAAATTCAATCATGATAGGTAAAAACGAAATTAAAATAATCGCCAGTATGACCAACTCAAAGTTTTTCTTAACTACTGGAATATTGCCGAAGAAATAGCCTGATACAACGCAAATCAACACCCAGGCTACGCCTCCCAGCATATTATAGGTAATAAAATAGCTGTAAGGCATACGGCCAATACCTGCCACAAATGGCGCAAAAGTCCGAATGATTGGAACAAAGCGTGCAAGAACAATAGTCTTGCCGCCGTATTTCTCATAAAAAGCCTGAGCCTTATCCAAATGTTTATGATTAATCCAACTAATTGAATAAGCCCGCTGCCCCAGATGCCGGCCAATCAGATAATTAACGGTATCACCTACAATAGCTGCTACGGACAGCAAGCCCAGTAGAACATAAAGATTTAACGCATCCATGGCGACAAAAGCGCCGGCAGCAAACAATAAAGAATCTCCGGGTAAGAAAGGCATCACCACAAAACCGGTTTCAACAAAAATTACTACAAACAGAATCGCATAAGTCATGGCGCCATATTCGCTGATGATGTTGGCCAAATGTTTGTCGATGTGTAAGAAAATATCTAACAGATGCTGTAATAATTCCATATTTATACCGTTATGTTGAAAATTTTTTTAAATTATTATTAACAAATGGTATGGGATTTTTAAGGTTGATATAAATAGGTAGCCGCTGCTGCACTGGCCAATAATAAAATCACACCCGATAACCAAAACCATAATTTTTTTGAAGACGCCGGCTGGGAAACAACAGCCACCCCTTCTATACGAGCATTAATAGCTTTATATTTTCCGTTATCATCCTTTGCTATTTCATAATATAGAACATCCCCCCGATTTGGCCGTCTTGCCATACCTTTTAAGGAAGAAACATGCACAAAAATGTCCTTGTCGCCATTTTCTGGTTGAATAAAACCGAATCCGCGGTTGTCTTTCCAGGTTTTTAATACACCTTTGTAGACAGTATTCGCCATTTTTTTACCTCTGAAACTGCTTTGTTATTGTTATGACACTTAAAACGACGAAGGATTGCTAAATGCATGGAAATAATCCGGTTGCTTAACAAGCACGAGACATTAAAAGAGTTTATTGTTAGGTTAGCCACTTATCTACTTTGAGTCTGTCAATTATCATCGTGAATCCAAAGTAATGAGGCTTATAAATTGAAGATTAACAGAAAATCAAACGGAACCGTATTGTTCCTGCCGTAAAGCAGGAACGAAAGACGGACTTAAGGTTTCTTATCAATTAAAACCTGATCGTCTATAACCAGTCTTGACACGCCACCCAGAGCTAATAGCAAAGTGCAGGATGCCGTTTTAAAATGAGAATCTTTTTCACCTATCCATTCCATAGTGACATAGGTGGTTTTATCGGTATCCGTTTTGGATGGAAAATAAACTTGAGTGCCTGTTTTATTTTCTATTAGTTTAGGACATTTGTGATTTGCCATTTCCTGCATGGCAACCAAAGACCGAATTTGCGATGCAGTTTCTTTTTCTTCATTACTCTGCTGCTTACTCGCTCCGACAAGAATAAAGCCAACTACAAACGCGCCCGCCAGGGCAATCAATAGTTTCTGTACTTCACCCATAATAGCTCTCCTCAGAATATTTATAGTTATGTGTTTCGGCAAATCCGAAGATTTGCAGTTCTGATTCTATGCGAAATAACCCACATCAGCAATGCAGGAAATAAAACAGAAAAAATCACGCCTCAGGATCGACTTGTGAAATCCAGTCGCCCAGGTTGTAATAATTAGTTACTCTGGCTATTTTGCTGTCTTTAATATCAAAAAACGCCCCGGCCGGTAAACGGTAGGTTTGCCCATTCGCCTCAGGCAAACCCTCATCAGTGTTCAGGTATTTCCCTATCACTACAAATTCGGCAGCGGCGCGGCTACCCTCTTCATTGGCCATAATCACCATATTTTCCAATTGTTCGCTGTAGTGGTGATTCATTTTTTGCATGAATTTAATGAATGCATCCTTGCCGCTCTCTCTGTCACCCTGGTTGATATCATGGATCACATCGTCTGTCAGCAGACTAATAAAAGTATCCATATCTGCCTGATTAAAAGCTTGGTAATATTGTTCAATGAGTTTTTTAGCTTGTTGCATAAGGGCTATTGGTAATGTCTAAAAATGCAGATTTTGACAGAACATGAAAAATTTTTCAGACTAAAATTCCATACCTTGTTCGGCTTTAATGCCTTTTTCATAGGCGTGCTTGATTTTTCGCATCTCAGTGACAGTATCCGCCGTCTCCAGAACTTCCTGCGGAGCATTGCGTCCTGTTAAAATCAGATGCAACCAAGACGGTTTGTCCTGGCGGATAAAATCGGCTATTTCCTGCCCAGTGATCCAACCATATCCGCAGCAATAATTGATCTCGTCCAAAACCACCACATCAAATTCACCGCTGCGAATTTTTTCCTGGCTGAACTGCCAGATTTCTTTAGTGGTTTTAATATCTTGCTCAGGATTCTTGGTGTCCCAGGTAAAACCATCGCCTAAGGCATGCCACTCTATATTATCAAAGCGTTGCGCGGCTTTTTGTTCGCCGGTTTGCCATTGGCCTTTGATAAATTGTATCACCAGCACTTTTAGCCCCCAGCCTGCAGCGCGGAACACCATGCCAAATGCACTGGACGACTTGCCCTTGCCCTCCCCTGACAGCACCAGTACTTGCCCCTTTCTTCTTTCTCTGCTTTTCATACGGTCTATGGTTTGTATTATCTAATTACAAATGAGGTTGAGGATCTAGTCATTATTCAGTGCTGCATCAAGGTATCAACTATGCAACGCTGTAAACAGCGACAATATAGCGTCCTACAACTTTAGATTTTGGCGCTGTGGCTTACTGGCGGACAGGTCTTGAAGGCTACCGGAGGCGTATTTATGCAATACGCTGGCAACCAGAGTCTGATAAGGCAATCCTTCTTCCAGAGCCCGCCGCTGCAACGCGGCTAAATCTCTTGAGGAGATTCTGATATTGAGACGTTTGTCCTTCTTAAAAACCGCTTCGGCTGACTTGACTAAATTGGACTTTCTGTCTTCAGTCAGCACCGATTCAAACTCGTCGGCTTCAAAAGCATTCAATAATGCCTGCTCTTCTTGATCCAGCTTTAGGCTATTCATCGCCACCTCCACCTTGTAAATATTTTTTCGTTGCTTTTCGGCTAGGAATGATTGTTTTGAGAAAAATTTCTTCAATTGTTTCCACGTAAGGATCCAGATAGACGTAACCTTCGACATTGATCACAAACATCTTTTGATGTGAATATTTGTCGACATTGTGGTGAGTGACATCATCGAGTAAATCACCAGACTGAATCGCAAACAGGATATCTTCAAACGATATACCTTCTCAGTTATTAGTGTCTGATTTTTCTCAGTATTCCAATTAATTCGCTTCACGCTGCTAAGAGTAACATAGTGCATTACTGACGTCATCAGCAATTGGTGGCGTGGAAAATAAAAAATAATTTACAACTGATCTTACCTTGATCTAGCGGATACTCTACTCAGAAAGCAATTTCTAACTCCGAGGAAAACAATGAAATCCAAAAAAGAATCAAATATCACAATCGTTCGCCACAAATATAGACCCATAGGATGCTAACCAACGGATTTTCATTATTAGTAAAGCTTTAAAAATCCGCTTAATTTAAGTTAATCCGGAAAATTTAAGCAGTTCTAAAGTATGTTGCCGAATTCTAGCGACCACATCCGCGTCCAAAGTATTTAACCAGCGCTGCGGAATTTGTTCTACGCCAAACCTGGCCCCTGCCAGCATGCCCACCAAGGCCCCGGTGGTATCGGCATCTTCTCCCTGATTGACGGTGGCGATCAGGCAGGATTCAAAATCATCATGGTTGAAAAAATAATGCAAAACCGTCTGTATGGTATCGACAATATAGGCCGAAGCTTTACCGGGATAAGGAGAATAGGCAAATTCCCGGTGTTGCTCCACCAATTGCCGGGCTTCCTCAGCACATCCCGTCATATCCCCAGTTCTGATTAAAAGATTAACCATGCGCCCAAGGCTTAAAGTGGCGGCATCGGACAACGGATGATGATGGGTAATATGGCTTTGCTGCAAACTCCATTCACTAAATAAATTCTGATGATTTAAGGTTGCCAACACGATAGGCAAATTTCGCATGCAAGCGCCATTACCGGCATGATTAAACTCCGGCTGAGCAAAAATCTCGCCGCTATCCCGAAACCTGCTGATTCCGCGCAAGGTAATATTGCCGATATCCGGCGGATTGCTTTCCATCCAGGCCAGAAAATAGTCGGCCACAGTTTGAATATTCCAGCCCTGCCGATCAATAATGGCCTGACCCAGCGCCAAGGCCATTTGAGTGTCATCGGTAATCTGCCCTGCTTGCAAGCCTAACCAGCCGCCTCCGACAATATCCTGGTGAACCCCATAACGTTTTTGAATTTGGGCGGGCTTCATAAACTCTACGGTGGCCCCCAGGGCATCGCCGCAAGCAAAACCCAGATACGCTCCTAAAGCTTTATTGAATATTGGATCATTTACCATGGCTGCTTATCTTTGCACTTTAACCCGATAATCGCCACCGATGACCAGATATTCCGCCTCCCCATGCAAGGCATGGTGCGGCAACAGATCATTAAAAAAAACCAGTTTCACCATAGGCGCCTCAACTTCCAAAATATAGGAGCCAAATTCGCTGGCGATACTTCTTCGGTCAGTAAAAGACACCAGATTATTAAAGCGCACAATTTTGTACTGTTTGTCTTCATTTTTAATAACCAAGTCGCTATTCATATTACTGACGCCACGATATAAAGTTTTATGGGTTTGGGCCGGAAACCGATATTGTTCTATAACCCATTGACAATACTCATAAAGCAGATCAAGTTGCATATAAATGCAATTATTGTGATAACGGCTATGCATTTTTTCTTCAATATAATTTATCCATTCCTTATTCATAAAGCTGTTAATCCGTTGCTTATGATAAGTCGGGAACAAGCCGAAACGGCTTTCAACCCAGCCTTTTAATACGGCGGCTTGAGCGCTGTTGGAATCCAGCC
>CAVUMJ010000370.1:0-10130 GCA_963741375.1 uncultured Pseudomonadota bacterium | reverse complement strand
TTCTATTTTGTTTGCCGCCGCCGCGCACATAATCCATAAAGAATTTTTCCGCTTGTTTAGCCAAGGTAAGCATTGGTTATCTCCACGCGGTTATGTCCTAATTCAAGAGAGATTTGTGATCTGGCTTCGGTATCTATTTTCTGGGCTTCCTCTTCGGTAATATTGAGATAGATCGATAATTGCGAAATTCTTTCCTTTCTAGACCAGCCGGCATCTACTGGCGACGGTGCGCCGGTTATTTCACGATACCGGTCTTGGGCGTAAAAATGGCGTTCGCTATGAAAACCGATCTCGGCGAGTCGCGCTTGTTCGTAACAGGCTTTTTGGAAATCTGTATACGACATGTCTTTTGGAATAAGCGATCTTCCATCCTGGACAGCTAGTGCTTGTTCAAGTGCTGTTATTCCACAGGGTCTACAAGGGACACGGCGCAGTTTTCCGCCTTTGGTGCCGGCGCGAAGTGTTATGCGACCGTCTTTGAGTGCTTCTTTAAGTGCCAGTTTAGGATTAAGCAGACAGCTTTCCTTAAAACGCAAACCGAATGCGCGTTGTAAATCCAATAAGCAGGAAATTTTGTCATCAACCGTTCGCTGTGCCGTTTGGTGGGTTGCCAGGCTCATGGCTTTGCTTTCAGTCGGGATATAAGACCTGGCTTGAATGCCGCAATCTTTCCCCGGTTTGACGGTTTTCCATTCGCCTTGGGTGGCGAGCCGCAGCACGGTGTTTACCGCACTGACATAATTCTTTGGCGAAGACGGCGATTTGCGTTCGCCAACATCCAATTCCTGCTGCAGCGATTGGCCGTATTCAATCACCAGTTCCTGGGTGATTTTCTCCATGCGTTTGATGCCCTGTGGCTCGGCCCATTTACAGAAATAAGACCAGCGCTGGCCAATATCGCGCTTGGACTGAAATCCGCCATGAAAGCGCTGTTCGACCACCATCTGACCGGCGGTCGCCATGTCCCGGCTGCCGATGCTGTAGTTGCGGCTGTATGAGGTTTTGCCCTTTGCCATTATTATTCCTCCTGTTTCCAGCGTATTGTTTGCCCTATCTCAAAGCGGTCTCGGCGAAATCGATTTGAGATAGGGCGGGAGTTGTCCAAAAATTATTTTTTATCGTGAGCAGGGGCCTCCCACCCAAACCCTCTTTTTCACACAGGACACATTCTCACGATAGTTGAGCGAATTTGCGCAGGCCATACGCCCGGCAGATATGTGTGATGAACAAGGATCAATGCGCGTTTTAATACTCGCCGCGCGCAAGCGAGATCATTTTGAATTCCTTTCTAGACGGTGTGTGTCAATCGTTCCAGCGTTCCAATACAACGCCGGTACTTACCGTTTCCAAAGGGATTTTTCCGTACAGGGAAGATAAAAGACCCTTTTTGCCCCGGCATTCTTTAACGGAAGCTGGCAGAACTAAAGGGCTGTAGCGGTTCAGATAAAACGTCTCTTTGTGAGAAGCTTAAAAACCGTTTCTCGATTAGACCAAAGGGGCGGACGTTGGGGGGAGTATTCGATAGTTGATGATTGGTACAACCGATTTTTAAAAACAAAAAACGGCATCCCGTTTGTGGAAGCTAGTTCCGGCAAACAATCGACATTTTAGGGATAAAATGCAATACCAATAGCGCTGTTCGGACGCAGCTTACTAACGCTCTAGCGAATATTTTTTGAATGCGCACCAAGGCACGCGGGTTGAAGACTGGTGGAATACCAGAATAGCTTAAAGATAGGCATGTAGCGAGCAAAGTCTCAGCCTAAATATGGGATCAATCCACGCAAGCGCGAATAGCCCTTGAAAAATAACAACACGGCAAGCCGTAAAAAATAATCACGCCGGAGCGCTTAACAGGTTCCTTATTTTAAGTGCTGAACTGGCACTACAAGTGAGCCGCAACTTGCAACGGTTAAAGTGGCAAAAATTCTATTTTGTGTTTTATTTTTTGTCAACCCGTTAAATTGAATATGTTGAGAACAAATAAACTGTCCGGAGTAGTAGCAGATAAATTGTCCGGTTGTAATACGCGCCGAGGAGGCGCAAATGAGTCGGACAAAGCTACTACACGAGATACGAAAAATGAGATTCGAAGAGGCCTATGAAGGATGGCAAAACAAACGATTGACTCAAGAGGAAGCGGCGAGGTTATTAGGAGTCTGTGAAAGAACGTTTAGACGGCATATAGACCGGTACGAGGAAAATGGACTGGAAGGATTGATAGACAAGCGTCTAGAACAGTTATCCCACAGACGAGCGCCTGTCGATGAAGTGCTTAAACTAACGGATAGTTACCGGCAGCGATTTTCTGGATGGAATGGCAAGCATTTTTACAGTTGGTATAAACGAGAGGGAGGAGAGCGCAGTTATACCTGGGTTAAATGCCGTTTACAGGAAGCAGGGTTACTGAAGAAGTCGTTAGCCAAAGGAAAGCATAGGCGCAAACGGGAACGAGCAGCCTGGCCAGGAATGATGTTGCATCAGGATGGCAGTACCCATGAGTGGGTAGAAGGTGTGAAATGGGATTTGATTGTGACGATGGACGATGCAACCAGCGAGCATTATTCAATATTTTTTGTTGAGGAAGAAGGGACTCAATCAAGTTTTCGTGGCGTCAAGGAAGTGATTGAATCGAGAGGATTATTTTCATCGTTCTATTCAGATCGCGGTAGTCATTATTGGATTACGCCTGAAGAAGGCGGAAAGGTTGATAAAGTCAATCTAACGCAATTTGGCCGAGCCATGAAGCAATTGGGTATTGAAATGATTGCCGCCTATTCCCCTGAAGCCAGAGGGCGCAGTGAGCGTGCGTTCAGCACGCATCAAGGGCGATTGCCTCGCGAATTAGCGCTGGCCGGGATTACTGATATGGAAGCAGCAAACCAGTATCTAAAAACGCATTATATGCCTGAATACAACAAAGAATTTATGGTGCCTGCACTGGAAGAAGGAACGGCCTTTATCGCCTATACTGGGCAAGATTTAGACGAGGTATTATGCGAGCATTACGAGCGAGTTGTAGGTAAAGATAATTGCGTCAGTTTTGAAGGATTAAAGCTACAAATCCCAAAAGATAAAGCGCGTTACCATTACGTCAAGGTTACTGTCAGGGTTCATCGTTATGGAGACGGTACACTTGGGGTTTTTCATGGGCCAAGGTGCTTAGCTTATTACGATGAAACAGGTAAGGAAATCAGAGAACAAATTAAAGAAGTTGCGTAATACGAATTTGTTGATGAAAGATGGGGCGGGTTATCCACCCCTTGCCTAGCTCCTTCACGCAATAGAAAGGTTACGGTGCTAGACAAGGCGTGGATAACCCTCATCATAAATCCAGGAATAATCGCTTTAAGCAAAGGATAGAGTTCATGCTGTTGCGTAAATTGTCCGGCGCAACATCATAAAGGAATTGACTCTAAAAACGGAGTAAATTCCAGAACTTAAAACCGGACAATTTATTTGCTACTAAACCGGACATTTCTATTTGTTGCTAACACCCGTTAAATTGAATAAATAGTGAAGTTTTCGATTAAAAATAAATGTTGATATAAGTTTGTATGGTCCATGCAGGGCTGTGATGGGTGAATGACGTTCAGTGAATGGTCAATGACGTTCAGTGAATGGTCAATGACAGTCAGTGAAGGGGCAGTGATAGGTCAATGACGTTGAATGAAGTTCAAAAACCATCTTACAACGTCCAAATCAGTTCTTTGACATGCCAAAATTTATTTAATAACGCGTGTTACGCGGACTTGAGAAGTTATTATTAGTTTGTTCGACAAATGGAGCTAATTTTCGTACAGGAAGTCATGCAGGTTTTGCAGGTATCGCCAGTTTTGTTTTCTCAGTTAATAAACATTTGCCTCATAAGTCGCGCATTCACGCATCCAGTTGCAACCGACCCATCAAATTAATGCTGATGCTGCTAAAGTGAAATTTCGGCATCAACAGCCAAATGGCCGGAAATTTTAAAGAGGCCGATTCTGGCGTTCTTTCGCTCTTATGAGATAAGAATAATCAGATTATTATTCTGATGATGTTATTTTTTAGGATGTTACCCATGAATCAATTAGTTACCCCTATCCCCGCCGATATACGTGAACGTATCATCCAGGCTGCAAACGATTTGTACGAGCAAGTCGGTCGGCAAAGTTTCCCAACCGTTGACCAGGTACGAAGATATGCCCGTGTAGACATGAATGCGGCTTCTGCTATCATGCGCGAATGGCGACGCGCTCAGAGCGTTCAAGCAGCGCCGGTGGCTGTGCATGTGCCGGACGCCATGGTTAAGGCAAATCATCAGGTGTTGGTTGCGCTGTGGACGCAAGCTCAGGAGTTGGCGAACGAGAGTCTACGGACTGCTCAATCCGCATGGGATGCAGAGCGAGCCGAGTTAGATGAAATGCGGCAGGAATTAGCCTATGCTTATGAGGCGCAAGCCGCCGAGTTTGATCTATTAAAATCCCAGGCCGCTGATGCGGCGAATGCGCATCAGGAGGCCGCAAAACTGGCCGCCGATGAGTTGGCCGGTATCCGGACAGAACTAGCCCAGTCATTGACCCGAACTGAACGTGCGGAAGCACAGGTCGGCGAGATTGATCGCCGGGCTGCCGATCTTCGTACCGAATTGGATAGAGCGCATGAGGAAATATATCAAGCGCGTAGTGCATTGGCCAATCAGCAAAAATTAACATTATCTATCACCGCTGAGAGTGATAACACTAAGTCCGAACTGACCAAAGCGTTAGTGGCTGCCGAAGCATTGGTAGAGGCGCAGCGGGAACAGCGAAGCATTGCTACACAAGAGTTGGATAATCAGAAAGAACAACTTGATCAAGCCATACAATCAGCGGCAAACGCCCGAGAACATGCGGCGGAATGGGTAGGTAAATTTTTGGCGATGCAAGAGCAGAATGCGGCATTGTTGGCACGGTTGGTGCCAAATAACGATCTTACACTAAGGCAATAACCGTAATAAGGTTTAGATTTCCATGATAGAAAAAATAACTAATAAATTCCAAATTTGGCTGAACAACGTTAGGTTAAGTCTAATGACTTCTCGTATGGGTATAGGTTTCCATGTTTAGGTCACAATTTTATCAATGTCACATTTTCTCTATTTATAATCCTTTACATGCCATAATATAAATTACGGGTTAAGTGACATTTTTGACTATCAATTTATTTTGTTGCAAACTGTCACATAAACGTTCGTTTAAGTGACAGGTGAAAAATGCTAATTGGTTACATGCGGGTCTCAAAAGCCGATGGTTCTCAGGTCTGCGATTTACAACGCGATGCACTAATTGTGGCTGGAGTCGATCCCTCGCAAATTTATGAAGATCAGGCTTCTGGAAAGCGTGAAGATCGTCCAGGCCTAGCAGCTTGCATTAAGGCATTACGTGAAGGGGATACGCTTCTTGTATGGAAACTGGATCGATTGGGTCGTGATCTGCGTCATTTGATTAATACTGTGCATGATTTAACTGGTCGAGGTGTTGGCTTAAAGGTTTTAACTGGTCAAGGTGCTGCAATTGATACCACCACTGCTGCTGGAAAATTGGTCTTCGGAATATTCGCGGCACTTTCCGAGTTTGAGCGTGAACTTATCTCAGAGCGAACAGTTGCCGGATTGGCGTCAGCTCGTGCGCGGGGTAGAAAAGGTGGGCGGCCATTTAAGATGACGGCTGCCAAACTTAGACTTGCTATGGCTGCTATGGGACAACCGGAGACTACAGTCGGGATTCTCTGTAAAGAATTAGGTATTACCCGGCAGACTTTGTACCGACATGTTTCACCCAAAGGAGAGCTGCGACCGGATGGAGTGAAGCTACTATCAAGTGGCTAAATATGATGGCTTCTAAAAATGACAATCTAAGCTATACCGCAAATCGCCAAAATCCGAGGTGAACCATGAACTCTATTTATATGGAAAGGCACGATACTAAAAATAACATGCATCGTTTTTATCAGATGTTTGTGACACCTGGTCTATTTGATGATTGGTCCTTGATTAAGGAATGGGGCAGGGTGGGTTCGCCCGGTACAGTTAGGAAAGAATGGTTTACCACTGAACAAGAAGCAGAATTGGCCAGCCAAAAAATCAGCGGCAAAAAAATTAAAAAGGGTTATCGTTTAAAATAACTCAATATAGTTGTAATTCGTTACATAATTAAAAACTTTTGACCTTATACACTTAAAAATCATGCTGGATGACATAAAAAGGACTCTCTGGGCTGCCGCAGATAAACTACGGGCGAACATGGACGCAGCCGAATACAAGCATTTGGTGCTTGGTCTCATTTTCGTCAAGTATATCTCTGATACTTTCGCTGCTCGTCGGGCAGAATTAACTCGGCGTTTTACGGACGAAAAAGACGAGTATTTCTTACATGAATGCGACGATGAAATGCTTTGCGCCGAACTGGAAGATCGCGATTATTACAGAGAAGTCAATGTCTTCTGGGTGCCGGAGACTGCGCGTTGGGAAGCTCTACGTGCCACTGCCAAGCAAGCGGATATCGGTAAACGTATCGACGATGCCTTATCGATTATCGAAACAGAAAACCCCAAGCTAAAAGGTATACTCGACAAACGATATGCCCGCGCTCAACTGCCCGATGGCAAACTCGGCGAGTTAGTCGATCTGGTTTCCACTATCGGCTTTGGTGACGACCCCGGCCAAGCCCGCGATGTGTTGGGACAGGTTTATGAATATTTCCTCGGCCAATTTGCCAGTGCCGAAGGCAAGAAAGGCGGTCAGTTCTACACGCCTGCCAGTATTGTAAAAACCTTGGTTGCAGTGCTCGCTCCACATCATGGCAAGGTTTACGACCCCTGTTGCGGTTCCGGCGGTATGTTCGTGCAGTCGGAAAAGTTTATCGAAGCCCATGGCGGCAAGCTGGGCGATGTGTCTATCTATGGACAGGAATCTAACCCGACTACCTGGCGTTTGGCAGCTATGAATCTTGCCATTCGCGGCATTGATTTTAACCTCGGCCGCGAGCCGGCAGATACCTTTACCCGCAATCAGCATTCGGATTTACGAGCGGATTTTATTCTTGCTAATCCACCATTTAATATCAGTGACTGGTGGCATGGCAGCCTTGAAGGAGACCCTCGCTGGGTTTATGGCACACCGCCACAAGGTAACGCCAACTATGCTTGGTTGCAGCACATGCTTTACCAGCTTAAGCCTAATGGTCGTGCCGGCATTGTGTTGGCTAATGGCTCTATGAGTTCCAGCCAGAACAGCGAGGGCGAGATTCGCAAAGCCATGGTCGATGCCGATGTAGTGGAGGTTATGATCGCCTTACCCGGTCAACTGTTCTTCAATACTCAGATTCCGGCTTGTCTATGGTTCCTTGCTAAGCAGAAGACCAGTCGCCAGGGCGAAGTGTTATTCATTGATGCCCGTAAGTTGGGCAAAATGATTAGCCGGGTGCAGACGGAGTTGGCTGATGAGGTCATCGGGCGCATTGCCAGTACGGTGGCTGCATGGCGTGGTGAATATAGTGCAATTGACTATCAAGACATTCCCGGTTATTGCCGTAGCGTCAAACTGGCTGAAATGGCCGAACACGGCCACATACTCACTCCTGGTCGTTATGTCGGTGTGGAAGAAGTGGAAGATGACGATGAAGCCTTTGCCGACAAGATGCAAAAGCTCACCGAAAAGCTGGGTGAGCAGATGGCTAAAGGCGCAGAACTCGATCAGTTGATCCGGCAGAAGCTGGGAGGGCTGGGGTATGAGTTCTGAGTTTGCTGATGAGCATACAACTCGTACTGGCGGTAGAGCCGCTACGGCGGGAGTAATCCCAGGCAGATATTCCCTTTCTGTAGGTAAGCCACACTCAATACCACCAAACGGTTGGTCATGGACCTCTTTGTCTTCAATTGCTCGATTGGAAACAGGCCATACGCCAAGCCGAAAACACCCTGAATATTGGGGGGGCGAGGTTCCTTGGATTGGAATTCGAGATGCAACAGGAAATCACGGATCAACAATTTACGAAACCCAGCAATATACAAACGACCTTGGTATAGCTAATTCGTCAGCAAGAATTCTTCCAGCTAAAACGGTATGCCTTTCTCGAACTGCATCGGTAGGTTACGTTGTAGTGATGGGTGTGCCGATGGCTACAAGTCAAGATTTTGTGAACTGGATCTGTAGCGACGCACTCGATTACAGGTTCTTAAAATACATTTTTCTTGCCGAACACGACAGCTTATTGCGATTTGCTAGCGGAACAACACACCAAACTATCTATTTTCCCGAAGCCAAAGCGTTTCATGTTTGCCACCCTGATATAACAATGCAACGTGCAATTGCAGATATTCTGCAAGCACTTGATGATCGCATCGCCCTGTTGCGAGAAACCAACGCCACTCTGGAAGCCATCGCCCAAACGCTGTTCAAATCCTGGTTTGTCGATTTCGATCCGGTTCACGCCAAACAACAAGGCCATATTCCAGAAGGTATGGACGAAGCCACCGCCGCGCTGTTTCCTGATGGTTTTGAAGAATCGGAATTGGGTTTGATACCAACGGGTTGGCAAGTCATGCCCCTCGATAAAACTGCTAATTACCTGAATGGGCTTGCATTACAAAAATTTCCACCGGATGGTGATAAGTATCTCCCTGTGATCAAAATTGCCCAACTTAGAAAAGGCGATGTTGCAGGTTCAGATCGTGCAAGTCGCAATTTGAAACCCGAATACATCATTAAAGATGGAGATATTTTGTTTTCATGGTCTGGTACGCAATCGTTCTTTGAATTGATCGGTTTACCTTATCCGACTTCGCGGGATGGGGTGCTGGCTCGGTTGAGCCAGGAACGTTTGATTACCGAGCAACCCAGCGGTTGGCTCATTACGAATTTAGCCGCTATTCTGTTGGCAAAGCGGCTGGATGCCTTCTCGTCGGATTTAGCCCGTAAGGCTCCTCGTGTGGTGATTTATGATGGCGTTAACAAATTGGTCACCCGTGAGGACAAGATTCGAGTACCTGGTTATGCTGTTGGCTTTGAGAGCTTGGTTGATTTTATCCATTCCGCAGCTCCTCAGAATCATTTTGTTGAACAGGTGGTGCGCGAGGAAGTGAAAATGTTTCCTCGTCAGGCTATCCGTGAGTTGGTTGCTAATGCGCTAGTGCATCAGGATTTTCAAGCCTCTGGCGCTTCCGTCATGATTGAAATGTATGCTGACAGGTTGGAAATATCGAACCCAGGTCTGCCGCCGATCAAGGTGGAACGCTTTATTGATGAGTACCGTTCACGAAATGAGCGGTTGGCCGACTTGATGCGTCGATTGGGCGTTTGTGAAGAAAAGGGCAGCGGTATCGATAAGGTCGTCAGCGCCGCTGAAATATTTCAATTGCCGGCACCGGATTTTCGCGTTGGAGAGACACGCACAACGGCGGTACTGTTCGCCCATCAGGATTTCGCCGCTATGAGCAAGCCGGATCGGATACGAGCTTGTTATCAACATTGCTGTTTGCAGTATGTCAGCAACCAACGGATGTCCAACCAGAGTTTGCGGGAGCGCTTCAAGCTATCCGAATCGAAAACCGCGACCGTTTCACTGGTCATCGGGGCAACTAAAGACCTTGGGCTGATCAAGGCGGATGAGTCCGATAGCTTGTCTACCCGTTATGCACGTTACTTGCCTTTCTGGGCTTAAGAAGTGCTTTAATGCAAACCTCAAGCGCCCTTGTTTCAACAGAAAACTCCATAATAAATCATATCCTTAAGTGCTTTAAAGCAAACCATAGGTTCATACTGAATCGAAGCATCTGGCACGGAGCCTTGAAATGACCGAAGACCAACTGGAACAAGAAACGCTGGGCTGGCTGACCGAAGTGGGCTATATCTCGATCAATGGCCCCGATATTGCCGTAGACGGTATCGCCGCAGAGCGTAGTAACTACCTTCAGGTAATTCTGGTCGAACGCTTGCGTCAGGCCATCAACCGGCTTAACTCCGCAATTCCTTTAGTCGCCCGTGAAGACGCCTTGCAGCAAGTTTTGAATCTGGATGCACCCGGACTGCTGGCCGCTAATCGCCACTTTCATCGTTTGTTGGTGAATGGTGTACCCGTTGAATATCAAAAGGACGGTGAAACGCGTGGTGA
>CAVUMJ010000369.1:0-18130 GCA_963741375.1 uncultured Pseudomonadota bacterium | reverse complement strand
TATGTTTATATCTACTAGACGAATTTAGTATTGCTTGGATCTAGATGGTTTTAAACAGGTAAATGACCGCTTGGGCCACGGAATAGGAGATGAAATACTGATTGAAGTAGCAAAACGTTTAAAACAATGTGTACGTGAATCTGATACCGTAGCACGATTAGGGGGTGACGAGTTTGTGATTATTTTAAATCGCACATCCAAGTTGCTGGTTCATGAAACGGCCCAACGTATAATTGATTCATTGACTATAACAGTCAATGAGAAAGGTCTTGAGTTGAATATTTCGTCCAGCATTGGCATTGCTATTTATCCTGATGATAGCGAAAACCCATTGATGTTGTTAAAGTTTGCGGATGCGGCGATGTATTGTGCAAAGAAAAAAGGAAAACACCAATATTGTTGGCATGTCGATTAATTTTAAAATTCCATAATGCTTAAAAAAAATAAACTTTCTAATTTATCAACGATTAGCCTTTTGTATGTTGAAGACGACTTAGAAACAAGAGAAGAACTGCAATTAATTCTGACTCAGTATGTCGCCAAACTTTATACCGCTAAAAACGGCGCCGATGGACTGACCTTATACCAAGAATTTTTACCGGATATTGTTGTAACTGATATTCAAATGCCGGGAATGAACGGGTTATCCATGGCCGCTGATATAAGATCTATTAATCATCAGCAACCTATTGTCATTTTAAGCGCATATAACGATGTAGAATATTTGTTTCGTGCTTTGGAATTGGAAATACAACACTATATAACAAAACCCATCAGTGTTGAGAGATTATTAAATAAACTTTCCGATATAACTGAACAAATCAATATTGAGCGCCAGCTTGAACAAAATCGTAGATTATTAGAGCAATATAAATCTTTAATCGATGAAAAAGCGATTGTTGTTAAAATCGATCATGAAGGAGCTATAATCTATGTCAATAATAAATTTTGCACATTATCCGGTTATTCCGAATCAGAATTGTTAGGACAGCATTTTTTATTTAATGTTGAAAAAAACGATCAAAATGAGGTATTAGAAGACCTGAAAAAAACGCTTTATGAAAAAAAGCAATGGCAAGGAGTACTGAAAAAAATAAGTAAGTCCGGCGCGGCTTATGTGGTGGATGTCAGTGTCATTGCCCTTATTGATACACAAAATGAAACCGAAGAATTTATTGCCCTTATGTTTGACATTACGGAATCATATGAAAAATATGAAAGGCTTTCCATTGATTTAAAACAGGATCTTAATCATCAAAGTCACTATTTGCACGAACATGAGCGAGCACTTGAGATTGCCACTTCATTATGTGTAATTGATACGGAAGGCACTATTGTTAGTGCAAATCAGAATTTTAGTTCCGCGCTGGCTTACACGCCCGATGAGCTGATTGGATTATCGTTTTACCAGTTAATTCATAATTTTGATGATTTCAAAAATCGTGTTCTGACAAAAGTTAAAGAACAAGGCCATGCTTCCGGAATTATAAAAATTAGCGGGAAAGATAATTGTCTGCATACGCTGAGCACTGTCATAGTCGGTATACATAATGAGCAAGGCGATATTCATTCCTTAATGAGTATATGCCAGGATATCAGTGAATCCATAAAATTTAATGACAAATCGTAATCGATTCCGGGATGTAAATACGTTTGAAGCATCGAAGAAGTCATTTTAAACAACTAACTAGTTTTTCGGATTGCCAGGAATAAATCGATATGTCAACACTGTGCATGTAATTCCCTTTTACAATGTTTAAAGATAGTTTTATGACTCCGATTATAAAGATGCTGACAGTAGTCACATTTTTTTGTTGCCCGGTTGAAACTCAGGCTGAGACCGGACAAATTCATAAATTGTCATTAGAAGACTGCGTACATATCGCTTTGGAAAAACATCAATCCATTGGTATTTCAGACGCCAATTTAGAGATAGCCGAAACACAATATCAACAAGCCATGTCGGCCTACTGGCCGCATATTTCAGCGCAATCGAATGCCAGCATGGCTGAAAAAGATACGACTTATTCTTTTCAGGGACAGTTTAATTTGCCTTCCTCGTTCGGTTCTGCGCTAGGGCCTTTAGCCGGCGCCGCTGCCGCGGCGCAAGGCGCCGGTGCGGCGGGTGCGGCATTAGCAACCCAGCAGTTGCAGAAAGCCCTGGCATCGCCTATACCGATCAATACCAACATCAAGTTGTTTGATCGAAATTTGATTACTTCGCAAATCAATCTGACTTATCCTTTATTTACTGGCATGAAACGCGAAGCGCTGGTGAGGCAAGCCGAAAAAGGCATCAAAATGGCCGAACAAGATAAGCGTAAAACCACCCTGGAAATTATCCGCGATGTTAAAAAGTATTATTTCTCCGCCCAGTTCGCGGTGCTGATGGAAAAATTGGCCGACGACACTCTGGAGCGTTTTAAAGTGATCGAAGACATGACGGAATATCTCTATCAACATGGTTCGATGAAAGTTAAAAAAACCGATTATTTACGCACTAAAACCACTACTGCGATTACCCGCACAATAAGAAGCGAAGCGGTTTTCGCCAGGGAAATGGCCCACGAAGCGTTAGGCAACGCCATGGGCCAAGAATGGAACGCCGATTACAGTTTAGCAGAACCCGATGAAAGCTCGCCCTTAACTGAAGAGTTAAAACAATTGATTGAATCGGCGCAATCTTTTAATCCTGAACTTCAGCAACTTAAATTGGCGGTAAATATTAGCCAGGATCAAATCACTGAAGCCCGCAGCGCTTACTACCCCATGATAGGTATTCAAGCAGAGGCGCACGACGTGCAGACGGATTACAGAGGCGGCTTAACCAATGCCAATAATCGGGATAATTGGACTATCGGCGTGGGCTTGCAATGGAATTTATTCGATGGTTTCCAAACTACCGAAAAGGTTAATCAAGCCCAAGCTCAACAGCGAAAACTGGAACATCAACAAATTTTATTGGATCAAGCCATAGCCTTACAGATTAAGCAACAATTCTTAAGTATTAAAAACGCCACTTCACAAATAAAGGATAGCAAGGAAGCCAGTGGGTTTTCCACCGAAAATCGTCAGTTAAATATGCGCGCCTACCAAGAGGAACTGGCAGAAACCAAAGATGTCATCGAAGCGCAAGTTGTTGAAACCTTTGCTTTAGGCGCATATTATCGTTCACGCTACGCGCAGCAAATGGGATTGCTATCCCTGGAATACCTGATCGGTCAAAACATAGACACTTTAAACCGATAGTTACGAAAATGTTAACCCAATATTATTTTTGAGCTACTACTATATGCATTTTTCTATTTAAACTTCATCGGACGACATGTATAAGTAATGAAAAAAAATCAATTGATTTGCTATATTCTATTTTTTGCCGGCCTTTTAGGTTTAGCTAACTTATCCTTTGCTGAGGAAGCAGAGAAAAAGTATGCTCGTTTGAATGCCGGATATTATTTTAAATCGATTAATCAACTTGCAAATCGTACTGACATAGAAATTTCCTTAAATTATTGGGGAAAAGAAATATTCGATGAAGAATCCAAAAAACACAACTTTGGAATCACCTCATCTAAATCGATTTTATTTGATAGCATGGAAGATATGCACAAAGCCTTCGATCAAGGTGAATTGGACATGATAGTTGCTCCGCCTTTTCTAATAACCCGGTATTTTAAACGCGAAGAACTTCAGGACGGTTTTCTGGGCGTTTTAGAAGGGCATAAACAGGAAACTTTAATGCTGATTGTCAGGAATGATAAAAACATAGACGATATTAAAGACCTGCATGGCAAGCGTCTGGAAATGATGGAATCTGACGAATTTGCGGAGATGTATTTAGATACCTTAACGCTAAAAAGCCTGCATAAAAGTTATAAAAATATGGGTTTAAGCATTCAATATAATAAAAAGATTAATCTGATTATTTTGGATATCTTTTTTGATAAGGCTGATGCCGCCATGGTTTATCGTAGCGCTTTTGACATTATGGCTGAATTAAACCCGGCAATTAGAGATAAAATTAAAATCCTAAAGGAATACCCTTTAAAAGGCAAAAATTTTAGTTTTTTTCGTCGCGGCTACCCTTTGGCGGAGGATTTTACAAATTCAATGGTGGAATTTCCAAAAAACCCCAGGGGCAAGCAGATTCTGGAAGTTTTTCATACTGTCGATATAGACCACTGCAGCCTTAACGATCTGGATAGTTTTGAACAATTTGATAAGGAATATAATCAACTTAAAAAACATGGACACAAGTGAGATTTTGAAAAATGCCCATAAAATTTCAAAATACCATTTTCATTAGAATATTTTTTCTTTTTGGGTTTTTAGTATTGACTTCCGGTATCGTTTTTTCGTTGCTGATCATTCCCATGCAGAAATCCGCTTTTCAGCAAATCATGTTTACTCAATCGGAAACTATTTCAAAATCAATTGTAATGGCTTGTTCAGATGCTATAGTTAATAAAGATTATAGTTTCATTGTAGAATACATTAATGCTGTTATAAAAAATAATTCAAGTATTCATTATATTATTCTATCACCAAAAGATGGCGATAAAATCTGGATTGGCCACGGGCAATGGAAATTAATTGATAAAATTCCAGACGTTGTGCAAGAAAGCCAGGAAATTACTTCTAAAATTATTACCGATCATAATAAAAAAGTATTTTATTTTATTTATCCAATACAGTTTTCCGGTATTTATTGGGGCTGGCTTCATATCGGATTTTCAACCGAGCAATACGATGACTATATCAATTCAATGTATTTCAATATTATGTACATAACAGGTATTCCATCAATATTTATGTTGTTTGCCGGATATTTATTTTCAAGATGGATTTCAGATCCAATCAAAATGATAAGCCAATTGGCGACTAAAGTTGCAAGCGGTAATTTAACTGTTAGATCGAAAATAATGCGTAACGATGAAATTGGAATGCTCTCGGATAGTTTTAATCAGATGATAAATTCGTTAACGTTATCAAAATCTCGCCTGGAAAATTACAATCAGGAACTTGAACTTCAAGTTGCAAATCGTGTTCAAGAGTTGGACGAGTTAAATAAGGATCTTGATAAAAAAATCAATATGGAAATTGCTAAAAACCAGAAACAGGAAGCACTGATCATTCAGCAATCCCGTTTGGCGGCGATGGGAGAAATGATAGGCGCTATTGCACATCAATGGCGTCAGCCTCTTAACGCATTGGGATTGGTTCATCAAAATCTTTATTTAATGTATAAATCCGGCAGACTCGATGATGATTTTATGCTGCATAGCATGGAAAAATCGGAACGTTTAGTTAAAAAAATGTCTTCTACAATTGATGACTTTCGTAATTTTTTCAAGCCTAACAAACATATTGAAAGCTTTAATATTAAATCTACTATTGTTTCAACAGTTGAATTAATAGAAGAACAGCTCAAAAACAACAATATAAATTTAACTATGAATTGTGAAAATGATTTGATTGTTAAAGGATTTCAGGGAGAGTTATCGCAAGTTATTTTAAATTTATTGAATAATGCAAAGGATATTTTATTGGAGCGCAAGCCGGATTATCCGCAAATAACCATAAAAACGACTCTCAATACAAATGGAAAAATCAGGATTGTCGTTAAAGATAATGGCGGTGGAATACATGAAAGTATTATCGACAATATTTATGATCCCTATTTTACAACAAAAGAAGAAGGAAAAGGCACAGGAATTGGACTGTACATGTCAAAAGTTATTATTGAAAATAATATGGGAGGAAGCTTAAACGCCTTTAACGATACCGAAGGCGCCAATTTTGTGATAGAACTTTGATAGGTCAATGGGGTCAGACTCGATTGATCCTAAATTGAGTTGATTTTCTATCGCCACCTTTTGCTGCCGGTTCTATCCGCCGCGCCAGTTGTGATTGTATTTGCTCTTTGAATCGGCTGCCTCCCAACACCCAGGCCTTATTAGTCGCATCCCTGATTTCATTGATCTGTTGTTCGGCCATGCTATCATGAAATAAACCCCGATATGCCGCCTGCCGCTCAATGATGTCCGCACCCAAACGGGCTAGTTCAACATGGGAGGTCACTAATTCATCCGGCTGACCCAAAGCATTATAATGGTAACTAGACCAGCGGTAGTCTGCCGGGCTAGCTACCATACCGGCGCGAACCGGGTTTAACTCGATATAACGCATACAAGTCAGCAAATACAATTCGCTATCAATTAAGGTTGCTTTATACCGGCCTTCCCAGAGCGTCCCCGTTCGCTGGTAGCAGTAATTAAAGTACTGCACATAATAACGGCCCAACATTTGTAAGGTTTTGCTCAGACTCTGCTCTGAGAATGGTGTGATTAATAAGTGAACATGATTTGTCATCAATACATAGGCATGAATCTGACAATCGTGTTTCTGACAAGCCGCTTGAAGCTTTTCCAGATAAAATAGGTAATCCGCATCACGACAGAAAATCTCAGAACGATTATTTCCTCGAACAATAACGTGTTGCGGTTGACCGGGAACGATCAATCTTCCAAGACGGGCCATGAACTGACTTCTCAAGTTAACGAAGGAAGTAGATTACCTTATATCTTGTACAAAATCAATCGAGTCTGACCCCGTTGATTATTTTGCGTTTCTCCTTAGAACCTTGTCAAGTTTCTTGATAGATATTATTATAAGACCCATGCAGATATTTTTGTCAAACCTTCTTGGAAACCGAGGTGATAATGACCAGCATTAAGTTATGTTCTACGGTGAACTGGATGAACTTTGCTATTCGTTTTCTACAACCGCGTAAGCAACACAAGCTGACACAGCCGCAAATGGCTGACCTGATCGGAATACACATTACGCAAGTCAAACACTACGAATCGGGTGAAGCCTAGCCCTCTTTGGATATTCTTAAAAAAATCGCCACGGCATTTAACGTGACGACGGATTGGCTGATTTTCGAGGATGGTGAACGGGAGCCGAAAGACGCGCTTAAGCTAAAGTTCGAGGCAATAGCACAGATGGATCAGAACGAACACCATGTGGTGGATGCGCTACTGGATGCAATGATACTCAAGCATCAGGCTAAACTGCTTTTTGTAACGGATAAGTCGTCACAAGTGGTGCATTCTTGAGCATGACGCCGGAAGCACACTACGATTTCGAGTGGGATGCTCAAAAAGCCGCCAGTAACCTTATCAAACATGGGATAGCATTCGAGCTGGCGGCCACGGTGTTTTTTGATAACTTGGCTTTAACCGTGTATGACGAGGCACACAGTCAGCAGGAGACCCGCTGGTTTACCCTGGGATTAGATCAATTTAATAATCTGCTGGCTATTGCTCATACTTATCAACCCAGGGATAACCACCATGCGCGAATACGCATAATTTCGGCCCGCCGCGCCACTAAACAGGAGCGGCGCTTTTATGAAGATGAGCCGCGTTAACCCTTAGCGCTGCACTATTTGAAGGTGATTGTATGAATGCCCAAGTCGGCCACGATGATGATGACATGCCTGCTGAGATTGACTTTAGCAATGCGGTACGCGGTAAATTTTACCGGCCTGAATTGAGTTTGCATGTGCCGGTGTATCTGGATAAGGATGTACAGGATTATTTGACAGCAATTGCAACCCGTAAAGGAATACAGGTTTCGGAACTGGCTAATGATCTGCTCAAGCGCGAAATTCAGATCATTGAAGCAGTGAAGTAAGTCTCTCGGCTTACCGGTCAATAGCAATCAATAGCACAATCAATAGGGTCAGACTCGATTGATCCTAAATTGAGTTGATTTTCTATCGCCACCTTTTGCTGCCGGTTCTATCCGCCGCGCCAGTTGTGATTGTATTTGCTCTTTGAATCGGCTGCCTCCCAACACCCAGGCCTTATTAGTCGCATCCCTGATTTCATTGATCTGTTGTTCGGCCATGCTATCATGAAATAAACCCCGATATGCCGCCTGCCGCTCAATGATGTCCGCACCCAAACGGGCTAGTTCAACATGGGAGGTCACTAATTCATCCGGCTGACCCAAAGCATTATAATGGTAACTAGACCAGCGGTAGTCTGCCGGGCTAGCTACCATACCGGCGCGAACCGGGTTTAACTCGATATAACGCATACAAGTTAGCAAATACAATTCGCTATCAATTAATGCTGCTTTATACCGGCCTTCCCAAAGCGTCCCCGTTCGCTGGTAGCAGTAATTAAAGTACTGCACATAATAACGGCCCAGCATTTGTAAGGTTTTGCTCAGACTCTGCTCTGAGAATGGTGTGATTAATAAGTGAACATGATTTGTCATCAATACATAGGCATGAATCTGACAATCGTGTTTCTGACAAGCCGCTTGAAGCTTTTCCAGATAAAATAGGTAATCCGCATCACGACAGAAAATCTCAGAACGATTATTTCCTCGAACAATAACGTGTTGCGGCTGACCGGGAACGATCAATCTTCCAAGGCGGGCCATGAACTGACTTCTCAAGTTAACGAAGGAAGTAGATTACCTTATATTTTGTACAAAATCAATTGAGTCTGACCCCGTTGATTTTTCTGTCTTAGGTAATTGCTGTCTGGGATAGACTCCGTTTAATGCAATATCAATTTGTATTTGGACGCCACTAATTTAACAGCAGAAATTCAACTGTTACATTAGGACGAGGATTTTTGTATTCGGCAAGAGACAGAATGCGGCGAAAATCCCTCTCAATATAAAATCCCTAAAATTATATTTTAAAGTTAACGCATAAGCTCTTCTTTTGTCAAGCTGATTTTTGTTGCTTGTTAGCAACAAATAGAAATGTCCGGTTTAGTAGCAAATAAATTGTCCGGTTTTAAGTTCTGGAATTTACTCCGTTTTTAGAGTCAATTCCTTTATGATGTTGCGCCGGACAATTTACGCAACAGCATGAACTCTATCCTTTGCTTAAAGCGATTATTCCTGGATTTATGATGAGGGTTATCCACGCCTTGTCTAGCACCGTAACCTTTCTATTGCGTGAAGGAGCTAGGCAAGGGGTGGATAACCCGCCCCATCTTTCATCAACAAATTCGTATTACGCAACTTCTTTAATTTGTTCTCTGATTTCCTTACCTGTTTCATCGTAATAAGCTAAGCACCTTGGCCCATGAAAAACCCCAAGTGTACCGTCTCCATAACGATGAACCCTGACAGTAACCTTGACGTAATGGTAACGCGCTTTATCTTTTGGGATTTGTAGCTTTAATCCTTCAAAACTGACGCAATTATCTTTACCTACAACTCGCTCGTAATGCTCGCATAATACCTCGTCTAAATCTTGCCCAGTATAGGCGATAAAGGCCGTTCCTTCTTCCAGTGCAGGCACCATAAATTCTTTGTTGTATTCAGGCATATAATGCGTTTTTAGATACTGGTTTGCTGCTTCCATATCAGTAATCCCGGCCAGCGCTAATTCGCGAGGCAATCGCCCTTGATGCGTGCTGAACGCACGCTCACTGCGCCCTCTGGCTTCAGGGGAATAGGCGGCAATCATTTCAATACCCAATTGCTTCATGGCTCGGCCAAATTGCGTTAGATTGACTTTATCAACCTTTCCGCCTTCTTCAGGCGTAATCCAATAATGACTACCGCGATCTGAATAGAACGATGAAAATAATCCTCTCGATTCAATCACTTCCTTGACGCCACGAAAACTTGATTGAGTCCCTTCTTCCTCAACAAAAAATATTGAATAATGCTCGCTGGTTGCATCGTCCATCGTCACAATCAAATCCCATTTCACACCTTCTACCCACTCATGGGTACTGCCATCCTGATGCAACATCATTCCTGGCCAGGCTGCTCGTTCCCGTTTGCGCCTATGCTTTCCTTTGGCTAACGACTTCTTCAGTAACCCTGCTTCCTGTAAACGGCATTTAACCCAGGTATAACTGCGCTCTCCTCCCTCTCGTTTATACCAACTGTAAAAATGCTTGCCATTCCATCCAGAAAATCGCTGCCGGTAACTATCCGTTAGTTTAAGCACTTCATCGACAGGCGCTCGTCTGTGGGATAACTGTTCTAGACGCTTGTCTATCAATCCTTCCAGTCCATTTTCCTCGTACCGGTCTATATGCCGTCTAAACGTTCTTTCACAGACTCCTAATAACCTCGCCGCTTCCTCTTGAGTCAATCGTTTGTTTTGCCATCCTTCATAGGCCTCTTCGAATCTCATTTTTCGTATCTCGTGTAGTAGCTTTGTCCGACTCATTTGCGCCTCCTCGGCGCGTATTACAACCGGACAATTTATCTGCTACTACTCCGGACAGTTTATTTGTTCTCAACATTTTGATAAGCGGGGATTGCGCCGACGCTGTACTCTTTAATAATATCAGCTATCAATTCTTCATAGTGATCAGCAATTTCTTTGCCGACATTCGCAACCGTTCCAGGCCCAAGCGGCGGGAGCGGATCGTATTCAATGACCAGATTGGCCAAATTAGCGGCTTTACGGCCCAAAGCAATATCTGCAACCAGCAAGGCGGCTTCATAGCTGCCAATGCTCGGTCTGGCCGTATATAAATTACCGTCGACTGCGACTCCGCCTGTGGTCACAACTTCGGCTGCGCCCAGCTTAGTTAACAGCGGCAGCGAATTCAGACTGGTCGTGACCCGTTTGCCTTTCAAAAGCCCGGCTGCGCCAAATAAAACCACACCGTTACAAACGCCAATCAGATATTTGGCTTTGCGGCCTTTCTCCGCCACAAAAGCGATTACCTCTGGGTCATTGACTGTTTCAGGCGCCAACATTGGAATGGCGAATACGTCCAACTCATCCGGACAATCAGCAAACGTTGTGGTTGGTTTGGTCCACCAGGACGGAAATCCTTCCACCAAATCCAGAGACTTCCATATCAGATGTATTTCAACCCCCGGACAGAATCCAAAGACTGCATGAACACCCGCCATATCCATCGGCAGAAATCCGGGGCCAATAAGAATGCCGACCCGGAATGACGGTGTTCCTGGCGGCGATATACCCTGCGCAAAGCTTTCATAAGATTTCAATTGATTAGAACTTGTATTTTGAACCATGGTTTATATCCTCCAAATTATAGTCATACGGGTAAAATTTACCCATGCACATGGTTACAAATTCCTTACTATTCAAAAGGACATTAAAGCCGCAAATTAGGACATTATCAGTTGGCGTCACCGTATGGCAATCGAACTAAAAATGGGTTTTGAGGCGGAATGAAACGGAAAACCGAGTTAGCGTACATGGTCAAATTGCGGCTTTGCTTCCACTCGGCCAAAATTTTAAAGTAGCCGGCAGAATCCGCTTGCTATATTTTCGTTTATTTACCCCCTGCGTCAGAATAGTTGACGCCGGACAGGCAAGTCACCTATGTTTACGACAGCATGAGCCGGGTCATCCAAACTACAGACAACTGTTGGGTTTAGGGGTAAACCCAAGAAGTTTTTGCTTTCCTGCTTGATTGATTTAATATTAATCAATATGATTTATTTTAAATCACAATTCCACGACAGGATATTAACATGGCTAAAATCGAAACCAAGGTGCTGACAGCCCATGTTCCGCTGCCGCTGGCTGAAAAAGTCGATCAGATGGCCGAACGGCTGGAGCGTTCGCGCGGCTGGATCATGAAACAAGCATTATCGGCCTGGCTTAACCAAGAAGAAGAACGCGAACGCCTCACTCTCGAAGCTCTTGCCGATGTGGATACCGGCCGCGTCATCGACCACCAGGCCGTGCAGATGTGGGCGGATAGCCTGGATACTGACGAACCATTGCCGCTGCCGCGTTAATGGAACTGAAATGGACTAGCAAGGCGCTTTCCGACTTGGCGCGTCTATACGAATTCCTGGCGGTGGTGAATAAACCAGCCGCAGTCCGCACCGTGCAGGCGCTAACCAAAGCGCCCGCTATACTGCTGACCAATCCGCGCATCGGCGAACAGCTATTCGAGTTCGAGCCGCGCGAAGTGAGGCGGCTGCTTATTGATCATTACGAAATGCGCTACGAAATTCAGGAATCGGCCATCTATATGCTGCGGCTGTGGCATACCCGCGAGGATCGCTAAAAATGGTTGCTTAATTTTATTTTTTCTAAAACTCTTGTAGTGGCACGTTTTGCAAAATTAACAATTTATTTGACATGCGGACCATGAATGATAAATTTGAATTTCAATCAGTTAAGGGCAAAAAGTACCGGGTCTTGCCTTTTGTATTTTTCCTACGGGTCGGTGACTCGAGTGCTTTCCATGAACAATTCGCACATATTTTACTCTGACCCCAACTGTTCCTGGCTTTTTTAGAGAATTATTCTTAATTTACAGCAAGATAGATAGTTTTTCAGCGCTGACTACGTAGCTCTTCACCTTGCCGGGCGAGTAGAGGACTTACACCTCCGAGTAAGAGCGAATAAAAAAGCCATCTCAGACGAGATGGCTTTGGAACATGGGCTTAAAAACCGCATTTTTTAGGATTAACCCATCTACAGCTCTTCTACTTTTGGTGAAGGCGCTTGGTTAACTCACCTGCACGCTGCTGGGCAGGCATCTTCCAGAGTTCCTCCTCGATTTCAATCTCGTGGTACTTTTGTTGGTTGTGCTCTTTAGCTTTAAAGCTCAGTGTATACACACCGGTTTTCGCCTCGTTCCGCACCGCCCCTAGTACTTTGCCATGTATATCCGTGATCACCGTAATTTTATGTTTCATGATAGTCCTCCACCATTTAAGCTATACTCGGTATCAAGTCCTTGGTTAGTCAAATCAAACTGGTACCAAAATGATCCGTCTTCTCCATAACCGGAACCCTCATTGGTGATCGTAATCAGGCCACCCGGATTCTCAGGCAGAGCCTGAGCGAACTGCGCTCCCATGTTGGCCCCACCGTTTATATAAAAACCCAAACCTGTTATGGTTTGACCTGCAGAGATGAAACCCCAATTCGAAACATTATAAGCCATATCATTTTCTCCTTTATCAACAATTGTATTATGTACTCTCAGAAATACTCTCGAATATCGGACTTTCTTTAATAAAAAAATCCCGCTAAGCGCCTCAAAAAAAATTAGTGTGCATTACATCAGTCAATCCGTTCGTGGTGAGCAAAGTAAGCCTCCTCCGGGTGCATGGCGTTACCAGGAAACATCGTTGTTTGGAGATGTTTTCTATGTATTTCGATATATTGCAAGCCATTGATTTTATATTTAAAAATCTGTTTCTGGAGAAATCCTAGTCGAACCATGAATGGGCCAAATGATCCGACTACTACGGATATATTCCGACTTGTTGCTTAGCGCTTACGATAATATCTAAATAAGAAAAAAAAACAATTGGTAGAAATGCCTACGTCGTAGTTAATTCAAATGTATCGGCTTACACATAAGTCTGAAAATTACATATATATCAATAACGTAGATTTCTGGCGACAACAGCATTAAGTTTTTCAAACTTGTGTGTAATTCAAACATTTAGGCGGCTTTAAAAAGGCGCACGCCGACAAATGGCACGATTCGGGGGTTTGAAGTCCTACGAAAAAAATGTGGGGTCAAAAATGTGGGGTCAGGTCTTTCTATAAATCATATTTATGTTAAAGTAAAATTTAAGGATCAATTACATAAATATTTATGAAAGGTTAAACAACATGGCAAGACCATTAAGAATAGAATTGGCGGGTGGCTTATATCATGTCACTTCCCGAGGAAATGCCCGTCAAGATATATTTTTAGATGATGACGACAGATTATGCTGGCTGGAAATATTTGGTCAAGTTTGCGAGCGATTCAACTGGGTATGCCATGCTTATTGTTTGATGAGCAACCATTATCACATTGTCATTGAGACCATAGAGGGTAATTTATCGGCTGGCATGCGGCAATTAAATGGGGTTTACACTCAAAGGTTTAACCGCAAGCATGGACGAGTGGGACATGTTTATCAGGGTAGATTTAAAGGAATCTTGGTTGAAAAGGATAGCTATTTGGTGGAATTATCCCGATATGTAGTTTTGAATCCGGTCAGAGCGTTTATGGTGTCTTTACCTGGACAATGGAAATGGAGTAGTTATAACGCTATGATTGATAGTGTAGCACAACCTAAATGGCTGCAAACGGATTGGTTGTTAGGCCAATTTGGCCTTAATAGAACCCATGCAATAATTCAATATCTCGACTTTGTGAATTCAGGCGTTGGTTTACCATCAATTTGGCAGAATTTACGCAATCAGATTTATTTAGGTAATAAAGATTTTGTTCAAGGCCTACAAAATAATCTGAAGAGTAATTCTGAATCTGTTAATGAAATTCCCAAGGCTCAACGGCGACCAATAGCTGAACCGTTGGAATTCTATAAGAATAATTATCCTAATAGAAAAGAAGGTATGATATTAGCCTTCAAAACAGGCGATTATACTTTACAGCAAATAGCAGCTGTTTTTGGTGTACATTACTCAACAGTTAGCCGGGCGGTAAAATGAAACATACCTATATATGCTATGGAAAGACCTGACCCTGAGCGTGACCCTGAGCGTGCTATGGAAAGACCTGACCCTGAGCGTCTTGACCCTGAGCGTCTCTGAGCGCTGTGCTGAGTGCTGTGACCCTGAGTGGTGAGTGCCGTGTGACCCTGAGTGCTTCTGAGTGCTTGACTGAGTGCTTTCGTGACCCAGAGTGCTTGCGAATGTTCGAGGCAAAGAATTCCAGAAAGGGGATTTGTGCTCGGTCGCCGGCGGCGGCGATCAGGGTAGGGCAGGCAAACTGTGATAAGAGGATGACGAGCTGGGGCATGGAATCATCAAACCTCTATCATTCAGTGCGCGGCACAATGCGCATTAAGCGGGCGGAAATGGCGGCTGTTAATTTGTCCTTCACTTCCTGAAACAAGGCGCGAGGCAACAGACCATAGGAGACGCTCGCCGGATCGCCGGCTTGGGCAAGGCGGATATCCGGTCCTGGCCAGACAAAGCGGTTGGCCTCGGTCAACACGATCCATGAACGTTCGTCATCCAAACCCAGGCGACGCTTAGTCGCAAGGGGAATTTCGACCGCCAGCATGGGGTTCGAGGGCGGCGTATGTGTTATCGGCAAAACCGTCACCACCTGGTCGCCTTCGTCGTCCGTGGTCACCAGAATGACTGCGCACGGTCGATCCTTCAGCCCTTCTTCTTGGCCACGCTGTTGTTCAACGTGCCACAAATACGCATAGCGTATCACCAAACCAGAAACAGGTTGCGGGAAAGACACGGTCTATCCGATCTGTTCGTGGTCATAGGCGGCGGCCTCTGCTGGTGGTTCGGCGGCTTGGATGGCTGTAAGATCGGATTCCGTGAAATCTTCCAGCGCCAAGACCTGCCGGTCGCGTTTTTTCAGGCGGTGATATTCGTCTACCGAAAGCATCACGATGCGTTCGCGTCCGTTGCGCGTGATCGCAATCGGCTCGGTGAGAGCGACATCCTGGTAGCGCCCGAAGTGGCGTTGAAACTCGACGGCGGTGACGGTGATCATAAGCATGGAACCCCTCAATCTGTAGAGTCTGCATTATACACAATATACACAGCATACAGAATGTTGTCATTTTGTTAATGAAGGGTACTCTGAACCCAATTCTTCCTGGTAATCTGATCATAAACACCGTAAGTAGTGACAATGGTGTCACCCAGGCGTCTTTCTGCCGGCTGACGTTACCGCTGTTATTGGAGGGGTTAATTGATTCACCATCTTTTTTTAACATATATATGCTTTACGGAAAGACCTAGCCCCTTAGTATGAGGCGGAATGAAACGGAAAACCGAGTTAGCGTACATCGTCAAATTGCGGCCGGATATCCGTGACACTCCGGATTCCGGCCAACCAGTATTTGTCTAATTATACAAAATATTGTATAGTCGAAGCACGACAAACCTAAAGCCAATTGAATTCTGCGGCAGCTCTATTGACGACCTTCGTGCCTTCCCGCTTACGGCTCGGTGTTAAGCAGGTCATCAGCTTGACCAAGTACAGAACGGCCACGAGCCGGACGATTGGAAGCCCATGAATACCGTGGGCCAAGGCGTGAATAGATTCGAATTCGAGACGCCTCCGGTTCATCTATGTTGCCAAGTTTGCCGATGCAGACTTGGTGCCAAACGTTACCGAGATTTGTTGAAGGAGATAGACTAATGAATGACCAACGATTACCGCAATTGGTACTGTTAGCTTACTTCGTTGACGTATTTGTTGAAGGACCTCAATCATCGCGAGGCCGAATTGAACGCCCGCTCCGCCGATCTGGAAGGCAACCTGCGCAGCGCCCGGCTGTGGCTGAGCGAACACATGGCCGAAGTGCAATCGCGCGACGCCGCTGCAAAAAGGCGAAGCCGACTGGCAGCAACGAACTGCCGATCTGCAAAAGCGCGAAGCCGAATTGCTCAAACGCAACGACGAATTGCAGCGGCGCAGACGGCAGTTCGCGGGTGTGAAGCGGAAGCTGTTCCGTGGCCGCGAGACCGCATTGCAGCAGTGCGACGCCGAATTGCGGCGGCGGGGTCGAGGCCGGCGCAGGCGAACCGCCCGCGAGCAGTCGCTACAGGAAGCCGCCTATCTTACTGGATCGACAATCGCGATTTCGCCGAAGCTGAAGCCTCTTTTATCGTTCAGCAGGCCGAGTTGGCGCAAATGCCGAACAGCTTGTGGCCCGTTGGAAAGCGATGGAAAACGAGGACCACGAGCGATACGATCGTCTGGAAGCCGAGCACAGCACATTATGGATGAATTGGAAAAGCAGCACCGCACGGTGCAGCGCCACGGCGAGCACGTGGATCGCTGCCGCGTTTCAATGGAACAACTTCGCCGAGGAATTGGGGCGATTGCACCGCGAGACGCTGGAAATTCGGCTGGCGACCGAGGAGCTGGGTGCGACTCTCCGGCGCCGCCCCGCCGGCATCGCTCATCCAATCGTTGGGGCGAATCCGCAGCAAGTTGGCCGACCACTACCGGCTTGCCAACGTCAAATTGTGACGGCGAGAAAGAGAAGCTGCAAAAGATTCACGACCAACTACTCGTGCAGCACGAGATTCTCGAGGTGCAGCAGAAGCACCAGTTCGAGCAATGGGCGGCCGCCCGGCAGGACGAACTCGAAAAGCGAACGTCCCGGCTGGTGGCACGCGAGCAGCAAGTGGAACGCCGCGAGGCGGAGCTTCACGAATCCTGCTGCCAATTCTCTTCATAAGGCAGCGAAAAGATCATCTGAATCTGCCGCGTCCGGTCGCTGGCTTCGCCGGCCAGGACGCCAAGCTGCGGCGGATTTTCTCGATTCGCGCATCGCCGGCCGCGGCGCCGTGTGCCCGGTCTATGCGATCCAGCGTGGCGGCCAGTTCGATCAGTTTGGCGCGAATGCCCAGGAACTCGCTGTCTAGGATCGGCGGTTTCGCTTGCGTATGTGGCATGGTTCTCCTCAGGCGTTAATTGACGTTCGGCGTTCGGTAAGGTCGCGAAGCTTGGTGCCCGGGTGGCCCCGATAGCTTGTCTATCGGGGTGGCGCAGCCACAAGAGGCTCAGCGGACGCCTCTTGCCGCTTACGCGGCCCCGATAGCAGAGCTATCGCGGCCACCCATGAACGACATCGAAACTGACTTTGCAGTTCTCCCCAGGGCGACACTCCCCCGCGCTGCGAAACCTTTCCGAAAGTCACTGTTGTATCGCTTGCGTAAGCTTTGATTGTCGCCTGCCGGGCTGCAACAGGCAAGGGTTGACGCTAATTCTTCGCACCTTTCCGCCTGGGTAATTCTGGCAAATTGTGCTGACGAAATAAGGTGAAGAATTACCTTTCCTGCGGCCGATGCCGAAAAACGCGGGTATAGTGCATACTCCGAGGAATGCGTTTTGTCTGGCATAGCGACGACATTTCGGCTCTTGACGAAGACAGAGAACGAAGCGGCTCTGCGGGTGCTGCTCGCTGCGCTGGATTCGCCCACGCCGACCATCCAGGAAGGGGCGCTAGAGGCGTTGCTGAACCGTCGCAATGCGGCGGGCGGCCGCGAAATCCTCCGCCGCGTCCCCACCATGAACCAGCGTTGGAAAGCGATCATCCGCCAGAACCACGGCCACATCACCGGCTCGGCTTCGCGACGCCGTGCTGGGCAGCGACGCGCAGACGTGCCGCAACGGCTGCCAGG
>CAVUMJ010000368.1:0-15661 GCA_963741375.1 uncultured Pseudomonadota bacterium | reverse complement strand
GCAGGTGGCGGCCTCAATCCTAGCGTGACCAGACAGCATTTTGTGGAAAAGGCGCTGGCGGCCTTGCCGGCAACGGCTTCAGCGGATTTGCGCCGGCAAACCCGTCAGGCCGCAGAGCGGCAGTTTGAAATCCGGCAGGACGATATTAAGCAACAGGGTGATGACGCTTTTGCCAATGGCGTTAAGGCCTTGGACGCCAATGGCGGCAATTTTGCGGCATTGGAATGCAGAGGGGCTTTGATGAACGTACCGGCGGACAAACACAGCGCCTTGCGCGATTATGCCGGGAAAGTGGCCAGAGGCGATGAGGTCAAAACCGACTGGCAATTGTACGCCAAGCTGATGAACGACAGAACTTTGCTGAAACAAACCAATCTGGCGGCGCTGAAACCGCATCTGGCCGATGCCGAGTTCAAGCAACTGGTGGAGCGGCAAAGCGCCAACAAACAGCCGCAGCAGCAAACCCAAATCCAGAGCAATGAAAGCATCTTAAAAGATTACGCCAATCAGGCCGGGATCGAAACCGCGCCCCGCTACGAGCAAGGCAAACTGCAAAACCAGCAGGCCTTGAGCAGATTCGGTCAATTGCAATCGGTCTTCATAGAAAAAATCCGCCAGGCCGAAACCGCTAAAGGCAGGCCGCTAAGTGAAGACGAAGTCAGAAAAACCGCCGCCAACGTCTTTACGCCGGTGACTATCGACAAGCCTTGGTGGCAGGGCGGAGATGAGGCCGGCGTAGCCGGTTTGCTGGATAAAACCGCCAAATTGGTTGTACCCAAGGCTGACCGCGAAGAAATTATCGCCAAATGGCAAGCCAGATACGGCGGGGCTCCGGCGGAAGACACCATTGCAGATTTATACCGCCAGCATTTGGGTTGGTGATTTTGGTAGGGGGCTATAGGCGCGCTGTATTGCACTCTATTGATTGAAGGCTAACATGCGGCGCAATACGGCTAGCGCCTATTGCGCCCTATGCGCTGGCGGCTTGAATTTAATTGTTTCTTAAAACAAAATAAACCATCTATTGTTTTAAGTATTGTAAATAATGATGAATCTATTATAGTTAAATCGTCATTAGTAAGCGACTGAACTCGGTCTTGGAAGCAAAAAATGAACACATCAACCAAGCTGTATAGAGATATCGCAACCGGCCTGCTCTTCACTATAGGCGTATTTGGGTTTCTGTCGGGGGAATTTGTGATTTCCGCCACACTGTTCGGTGCGGCTTCAATTTCCAGCAACCTGGATTAGATAAGGCATTTCTGCCGTAATTGTGATAGGAGCAACAAACTTATGGATTGCAATGTGATATATATTAATTGAAAGTTGCTTGATTCTCCAAGCCTTTCAATCCTTACTAGCGGATTACCAGCCGAAGGAGTACGACATGAAGTTTCCAATAAACTTTGCAATTCCAATTCCTCGGCGAACTTTATTTTTAATGTCCCGAAGCGGTTCTTACATACTGAGGCGGCATAATGTCAACGCTCTGATGATTGTTTTGTTTGGCTTGCTGAATGTGGCGGATGGCGTTGTAACCTACCTGGGCTTGAGCTTTGCCAATGTGATTGAAGTCAATCCCATTCTTAACTATTTTGCCGAGCTATTGGGAGTGGGGGTTGCCATTGTTTCGGTCAAATTGGCTATCCTAATTATTATTGCCTTTATCTTCTTTGACCGGCATTCCATCCAAAGCCGTTTGGGCACCGTCACTCTGGCTTCGGCAGCCACATTCTATAGCTGGGTTGTATTCAGAAATTTTATCCTATTCATGGGTGTTTGACTGATAGGCCGTTTCATAAATCCTGAAATCTGACAGCGCATCATGTCCGAAATAATGATGCCAATAATTGGTATTTGTTTTTGGTTTTTCCTGAATTCCTGTCTATTCACGCCAAAATAAATCATCCGTAAAAATACTAAAGTGATTGCTTAAGTATTTTTTGCTGGTATACTTAAGCACATGCTTAACAATGATACCTTGCTTAATCACGCTTTTCAGGCGCTTGCCGATCCGACTCGTAGAGCAATGTTGGTTCAATTGACACGAGGGCCGGCATCGATCAGCCAATTGGCGCAACCGTTGGCAATGTCTATGTCGGCGGTGATGCAGCATTTGGCGGTGCTTGAAGATTCCGGTCTGGTGCGTTCGGAAAAATGCGGGCGGGTGCGAACTTGCCGGATTGAGCCGCAGGTGCTGAGTCTGGCGGAACAGTGGATTAATCAACGGCGAATCGATTGGGAGCAACGTTTTGATCGACTTGGCGAATATCTTGAAACCCTAAAATTGGAAGGAGAAAATCATGGAAACGACCGGTAATTCGACACAGGATGTTCAACCTGAACCGCTTGTGGTATCTCGTATTTTTCCTGCCTCGCCTGAATTGGTGTTTCAGGCGTGGAGTTCAGCAGATCATTTAAAAAACTGGTTTTGTCCGGCAGCTTATACGGTGGCGGATGCCAAGATAGAATTTAAGGTCGGCGGTGACTTTCACATCTGTATGCGCTCTCCGGAAGGAAGGGATCACTGGACTAAAGGAGAGTATGCCGAAATTTTGCCGTACGACCGGATAGTCATTGATATGTGTGCGATAGGAGAAGCGGATGCGCCGCTGTTTCGGGCTTACACAGTAGTCACTTTTACGGCTGCCGGAGGCGTAACAAGGATGGAGGTTACCCAAAGTTACACCTTGTTCGAACCGCTGGCTGCGCAGATGATTCAGGGTGCTTCCCAGGGCTGGAGCGAAACCTTGGACCGGCTCGATCAGGAGATTGCGCGTATCCGCGGAGTGGAGCCAAACAATCGCTCGGTTGTGCACGAAATGTTTTGCATTGAACGCACCTATCAAGCATCGCCTACCCAGGTTTTCAAAGCACTTACCGATCCAGTCGCCAAAGCAAAATGGTTTGCCGGAGGAAGCAGCCACACGATATTGGTTCGCGAAATGGATGTGCGGCCTGGTGGCCGCGAACTTGTAAAGGGGCGTTGGGGAAACGGCCTGGTTTCTACATTCGATGCGGTTTATTACGATGTCATATCGGATGAGCGCCTGGTTTATACCTATGAGATGCATTTGGACGAACGGAAAATTTCCGTCTCCTTGGCAACGTTTGAATTGAAATCCGCAGGCTCCGGGACACGCCTTATATTGACTGAACAGGGTGCTTTTCTTGATGGATATGACGATGCCGGTTCGCGGGAACGGGGTTCGAATTTTCTGCTGGATGCGCTGGGCAGCTCGCTTGAATAGAGGTAGCTACCCGCGATCAGCCTCATTTTCGACCGAAATTAAATGCAATTGAAATCATAGTGTTGCATTTAAGATTATCAAAATTTTACACTATATTTCGGGTTTTTGCCGTATAACCTTATTTTCTTAAGCCTGCCAATCTACTTGGATTGCCATTGGATATCTTATACGACATTAATGAAGTTACCTTGCGCATGTTGGCCTACGCTGTTGGCGGCGTGGGAGTTTTAGTGGAAATGCGCGCCTATAGCCTGCAAAGCGGTCAAGCTTTTCGCCGCTGGTCTGCGGCCGGGGCGTTATTATGGGCAAGCCAGTATTTTCTGCTAAATGCCTGGACGGCTGGATTAACGATGGGCTGTACTGCCTTGCGGACCATGTTATCCGGAAAATTAACAGCCGGCTTGTTTAAGCATTTGGCGGCAAGCGGGTTTATATTGCTGTTTACCGGGCTGACATGGATATCCTGGCAAGGCGCAGTCTCGTTATTGCCGGCCTTTGCCGTAATCAACACCACCCTGGCTTTATTTTATTTCGATAACCGGAACATGCGCATCGCCTTGATGGCGTCTAGCCTGGCCTGGATGGCTAATGACGTTTACTGGCAGGCATGGCCGGCGCTGTTTGCGGAGAGTGCGGCCATGGCAATCAATCTTCATACTATTCGACGGTTGTTTAAAGTTTAGAGGTTGATACTGCGACAGCCGGGAATAGGATGCAATAGGCTTTTTTAGCCGTATTGCGCCGAATGATGATTGACGGCCAACATGCGGCGCAATACGGCTAACGCCTATTGCGCCCTATGCGCTTGTTTAAAGTTTAGAGGTCAAGTTTTCACTCGAAGATCTTACCTTCTTAAACAGCCAGGAATATTTAATTCCCCGGAATTTTTTATTCATTTTGAATCAATTCTAATTTTTGACCTAAACTCGATATGACTCCGTACCAGTCGCCAATGGCGGATTGACGCAGTAAAGTTGCCGTGGGATACCAGGGACTGTCAGTTCTATCAAGAAGCCATCGGTAATCTGCTGAGTAAGGAAGCAATATCCAGACAGGCTTGCCCATGGCTCCGGCAAGATGCGCAACCGAGGTATCCACGCTAATCACCAGATCGATTTCACTAATGAGTGCTGCGGTATCTGAAAAATCCTTTAAATCATCCTGGTAAGTACGCACTTGCTGGAATTCTTTTAAAGTTTCAGTGTCATTGGTTCTCAGCTCTTTTTGCAATGAATAAAATTCTATAGGTAAACGCAGCAGAGGTTCAAACAACTTGAGTGGAATACTACGTTTGTGATCGTTTTTATGATCTTTTGATCCAGACCAAACCATGCCAACTCTGGGCATGGTCTTAATTCCTAATCGTTTCCGCCATATTTGCCGTTTTTGCTCATTTGCATAGAGATAAGGAACGTCGCAAGGAATTGTGTTTATCGTGATTTTAAATGCTAAAGGCAAACTCATCATGGGACAATGTAGGTCGAATATGGGCAATGCGCTTCCTTGCTCAATGATAGTAAAATTACCTTTTAGCGTGGAAAGCAAGGAAATCAGCTCTACCGGTGTCTCAATGAACACAATCGCGCCTAATGTTTCTAATAGGGGAATAAAGCGGATAAACTGAATAAAATCACCTAAACCTTGCTCCGGATAAATTAACAGTTTTTTATTGTTGATGGCCTGTTCGCCTAACCAAAGCGGCTGTGTGAAGTTCCTCCTCTGCTGTTTTTGAACAGATTTCCACCGCCATTCATAAAGCCGCCAACCCTCTTGGAAATTACCTGTCAAAATGTTAAAAAGCGCTTTATTCCAGTAAGCTAGCGGGTAATCCGGCTTTAAGGATATCGCTCTATCATAACCGGCAATGACTGTATCGAAACGGCGTAAATCCGTCAGCACTTGACTTCTGTTACAGTAAGCCTCGGCATAATCCGGTTTTATTGCTATTGCCTGATCTAAACTACACAGTGCTTCATCAGGACGAAGCAAATTCATGAGGGCCACGCTACGATTGTTGTATGCTTCGGCATAATCAGGTTTTATGGTGATTGCCCGATCAAAGCTGGCTAGAGCGTCCTCAACGCGCTGCAAATCCAAAAGCGCGGTTCCGCGATTGTAAAATGCTTCGGCTAAATCCGGATTTAAGGCAATGGCGCTATTAAAGTTGACTAAGGCTTCACCAAAGCGGTGCAAATCCTGGAGCGCCAAGCCTTTATTCATAAAGGCTTCGGTATAATCCGGCCTTAGCGCTAAAGCTTGTTCGAAACTCAACAATGCCTCATTTGCTCTTTCAAGTATTCTTAGGGCATTGCCTTGATTATTGTATGCTTCTGCGTAATCCGGATTTAACTCCAGCGCATGGTTGAAATCGGCCAGAGCTTCCTCAAAACGATTTTGCTCCCAAAGGGTAAGGCCGCGGTTGTAGTAAGCTTCGGCAAAATCCGGTTTTAAAGCAATCGCCTGCTCAAATTGGGTTAAGGCTTTCGGGTATTGATGCAAATGCTTAAGCACGATACCGTAATTATTATACGCTTCCGGAAAATTAGGTTTTGAGGCATTAAACTTATTGTAACAATCTTCAGCTGCTTGAAATTGTTTCAACTTTAAGTGCGTATTTCCGCAATGATAATACGCAAAAACGAAATCAGGTTTTAAGGCAATGCAGCGTTTGAAACTGTTTAGGGCATCCTCAAAACGGTTCAAGTCCCAAAGAGCAATGCCGCGATTGTAGTAAGCTTCGGCAAAATCCGGTTTTAAAATAATCGCTTTATCATAGTTGGCAATGGCCTGATCAAATCGCCTTAACTGGGCTAGTGCAAAACCAAGATTAGATAGTGCTTGCGGGTCATCTTCAAGCATAGTCAAATTTTGCTCAAGATAAATAAGCCCTTGTTCAAAATATCCTTGCTGAATAGCAATCATTCCTAATCGACCCAATAGCTGAGGGTGGTCTGGTAAGTCCTCCAGTAACTTTTGGTAGAGCGCCGCCGCTTCCGCAAGGCATCCGCTTTGTTGCAGAGTGAGGGCTTGTTGAAAACACGCTTGCTGTTGCGGTGAAGGGCCTTGGGTATTCATATAGATTGACGGAAAATTTATTTACACATCATTTTTTTAAAGCGGCCGGAATTCGGTAGGCCAAAGCCTTTCCTGCTAGGCCAAGATCTATTGATAAACTAAATTTGGTAACAGAATGGAGTTTATCAAAAAACTTCATTTCTAAGGAGCTTATTGGTGTTCTTTGATGTCATTCGCCTTGCGAGGGCTTAAGCAAAATATTTGTTGCGCAACGGTATTGTTGCTAATATCTACTCACCGCAAACATCAGGATGTGGCGGATTAGTAACGTAGGTTGCTGACGTCAGGAAGCCCGACATTAATGTCAGCCTGGAGTAGGATGAGATTAGCGTAGGGCTATTGGCTTAGTCTGGCCGATTCTTTTGGAAAAACCGGAGGCTTATGTTTTCCATAAGTATTGCAATCAGGAATCCCCAAAAACTTGATCATGCATGAAAGAGTGGGCGCAAAATGCGCCCACTCGGATACTCAAAATTTAGGGTTAGTTATCTTTAAAATCAAATGTAAAATCAACCATCGGTGCTGTGCTAACCCCTGAAGATTGGCTGGTAGATGAAAGCTCTACCTGTAGATCATCAAAAATTGCCGAACTGGTTTTAAGTAAACCTAAACCGGAAGGGAAAGATATTTCGTGGGTTGACATAGCCGGCACGATGCTGACGTTTTTGGTATAAAGCGTATCGCCAGTCGCGCTTGCCTCGATTTTAGTCAGGGTAATTTTGACCGGGATACTGGTGAGGTTTGTGGCAATCATACTGTGGACAACTCGATATTGGCCGTCGCCAAGCACAGAATCATTTTTGTCTGAAATAATCTGTAGCGGGGTTGGGCTGGTTGTTGATATTTGTTTGTATGATTCCGCAGCGGAAGCTTGTTGGCATGTCATTGCAGTACCCAATAAGGCTATTGAGCTGACGATTAATTTTATTTTATTCATATTATTCTCTTAATTATGGATTTGAAAGGTTAAGTTAATCCGTTTTTGGCAAAACGTTATCCTCATTTTGCTGTCCTGAGCTTTCAGTGCGATCAGGGTTAAAAGGCCTGGATGTTTGTTAACACCGTGCATTTAGGCTGGTTTTAATTGATCACGTATTAAATTGAGCAATTAGCAGGCCAGTTTTAATTAAGAAAGAAGACCGTCCAAAAGTAAACCAAATCCGGCTAATCCAAAACGGCGCTGATATAAGATAAAATCTGTTATAAATCAATATTATAGATAGTATAAGTGGAGAACGGGTTTGAGAAGCGCGCAGCTTCATCACCTACGCTTAACTCTGTTCAGCATATCCCATTCAGGCGGATATTACACAGCATAGTGATCGGTATTATCAGTTTAAGGTCAGTGCAAATCGGTTTTTTTTCTATACTTAGGTTGAAATCAACCAATTTAGAGCAGGGACATATTTGCCAAGCGGAATGACGGTGTGTTTTTCCATTCTTTGCTTTAGGGCGTTCGCATCAAATTTCATTTCAGATTTATATTTATTCCCAAACCGGCTTGCCTGTTGTTCCCGCAAACTTTAAACAGAATCAATTATGACCAACTCCAGTTACGACCAGCTCATCAATCAATATCCCCAAGATCAGCAGGCAGCTGCTGTTAGACAAAATCTGTTCAATGTTGCCGGCAATAATCCGGATGAAGAAGCCGGATTGCAGGATTTGGCCGGGAAATATGGGGCGCCGGTGGATAGCGTCCGCTTTAATCAGCCGGATTATCAGCGCCGCGCTACGCTGGATAGCCTGGATTATGGCCGGCTGGTGGCCGATTACCCCGCCACCGCAGGCTTGCTGGCCAATCCGCAGGCGGCGGCGATAGCCCATGATGATGTCGGCAATCTGAGTGGCTTGGAAGGCCTGTTAAAATTTCAGGCTAATAACCGCAGATTGCTGGCGTCCGGCTATTTTGCGCTGGGAGAAGGCGTGGCAGGCGGCTTGCAGGCCGGGGCGGAGCAACTGCAAGGCTTGCTGGAGCCGCTGGCAGGATCGGTGTTGCCGGTTAATCCCGCCCAGCCTTTGGCGCAGGCGCTAAATGACATCCGTCAGAATCAGGCGGGCTGGCGGCGGTATTTTCAAGGCGACGCCGCTGATTACGTCACCAGCCCGGACAGTTGGGCGCGCAATCTGGAGCAGGGCAGTTATGCCGGCATGCAGTCCTTAAGCCAGAGTTTGATGGCGCTGCCTTATGCGGCGCTGTCCCGCAACCCGGCCACCGCCTTGCAAATGCTGGCTTTCAGCAGCGGCGGCCAGTCTTACGGCAAGGCGCGGGATGCGGCTGTTGAGCCTAATCGCGCTTTATTATATGGCGCGGCGGATGCCGCCATAGAGTACGGTACGGAACAATTTGGTTTACAACACCTGTTTAGCGGTATCAAGGCCGGCTCTCCCTTGCTGGGCACTTTACGGGGCTTTTTAGCCAGGGAACTGCCCGGTGAACAGGCGCTACCGCCTTGCAGGATATGAACGAATGGTTGAGTCTGCATCCGCAGCATATGAACGAATGGTTGAGTCTGCATCCGCAGCAATCGTTTCAGGATTATTTACAGGCCAGACCGGATGCCGCGGTGCAAACCGCGGTAGCCACTCTGGTGGGCGGCAGCGGCCAGGTGGCGTTGCTCAAGGCCATACAGGCGGCCACCCCCGGCAGTGCGGAGCAATATGCGGCGGCCCGTCAGACCGATGATAACCAGCAATATCTGCAAGAGCTGGATAAACTGGCGGCAGACAGCAAGCTGCGCCGCCGCTCCGCTCAGACTTTTCGGGAGTTTATTCGCGCTGTCGCGCAGGACTCGGCAGCGCCGGATTTGTATATATCGGCGGAGGCTCTGCAACAAAGCGGCTTGGCCGAGCAGTTGGCGGCAGTTTCTCCGGAGATTGCCGAACAGCTGCCGGATGCGCTGATCAGCGGCGGCGATGTGCGTATTCCGGTTAGCGATTATGCCGGCCGCATAGCCGGCACCCCGTCAAGCGCAGCTTTGCAAGAGCATTTGCATAGCGGGGCGATGACCATGAGCAAAACGGAAGCAGCAGACTATCTGCAATCCGAGCAGGCCGCTAAACTGGAGAACTTTGTTGATCGGGCCTTCCAGGACCAGCCGCAGCCGCATACTGTTGAACAAACTCCGGAGGAGCAAAGCCAGCCGGAGCAAACCCCTGAAGCACAGCGTAGCGCTCATCAAGCCGGTGTTGAAACTGTCCGCCAGGCCGTCAAAAACCAACTGGATAAACTCGGCCGCTTTAGCCCCAAGGTGCATGAGTTATATGCCGGATTGCACAGCGCTTATTTCGGAACCATGGCCGAGCGTTTGGGCGTCAGCGCCGAGCAATTGTTTGCCCATGCCGGTCTGAATGTGCAGGCGATGAAGGCGGACGGATTGTTTCAGGATGGCCGCGGCCAAAATCCTGAGGATTTGACGGCAGACCGGCAACAAGACTCCCAAACCGGGCAAACGCCGGAACAGCGTCAACCGCCTTCGGAAGCGGAAACCGCCAGCGCCGCCGGGCACGTTGACGAAAACCCTCAAGCGCATGAAAACATTGATTACCGGGGGTCTTTTAATCCGGCCACCAATACCATAGCTCTTTACCCTAAGGCGGATTTGTCGACGTTTTTACATGAGTCCGGGCATTTTTTTCTGAACATGCAATTCAATCTGGCCCGCGGGCTGCAACATCAGGCTAAAGCAGCAGCCGGTGAGTCCGAATTTTATCAGGAGCCGAAAAAACACCCGGGCGGCCACAGCAAAGTCATCAAAGCCGGCGAGATGGAAAACCGGTCAGACGATCCTTACGCCAATCTGGGCAACGATCATGTGCCGCCAGGGTTTTACAGCCGCAAAACCAAAGTGGTGGTGTCGGGCAAAAGGACACTGGGCGCGGACAGCGTCAATAGTGCGCATGAGGCTGCTCAGGCTATGGAGTATCTAACGCGTAACGCCGTCGAACAGGCGGACGGCCTGATTACCGACCAGGACGGTAAGCCCCTGGCTATCGTCGGCTCGTTTAAAGGTTCGGTTTCGGATGTGCCGGTAGATTTGCATACTCTGGCGGCGGAGGCTTTTCGGGTAAAAGGCGCAGCCAATATCTGGATGGCGCATTTTCATCCGGGCGGTTCCGCACGGTTCAGCGAGAATGATAGACACACCAATCAGCTGATTACCGAAATGTTCCGCGGCAGCCGCATCACGCCGCGCGGTTATATTGTGTACGGCAAAATGATGACCGGCCGCCGCACCTGGATGTTTGATCAGGGCGCGGAGCCGGATAAGAATACCGGGGGCAATTTTCTGCATTTTCTGCCGCCTTCTGAAAAATCTTATAAGGTTCCGGTGGTCTCACGGGAATTACTGAACGAGGATAGTCTAGGCCCGGACTGTTAGCAACAAATAGAAATGTCCGGTTTAGTAGCAAATAAATTGTCCGGTTTTAAGTTCTGGAATTTACTCCGTTTTTAGAGTCAATTCCTTTATGATGTTGCGCCGGACAATTTACGCAACAGCATGAACTCTATCCTTTGCTTAAAGCGATTATTCCTGGATTTATGATGAGGGTTATCCACGCCTTGTCTAGCACCGTAACCTTTCTATTGCGTGAAGGAGCTAGGCAAGGGGTGGATAACCCGCCCCATCTTTCATCAACAAATTCGTATTACGCAACTTCTTTAATTTGTTCTCTGATTTCCTTACCTGTTTCATCGTAATAAGCTAAGCACCTTGGCCCATGAAAAACCCCAAGTGTACCGTCTCCATAACGATGAACCCTGACAGTAACCTTGACGTAATGGTAACGCGCTTTATCTTTTGGGATTTGTAGCTTTAATCCTTCAAAACTGACGCAATTATCTTTACCTACAACTCGCTCGTAATGCTCGCATAATACCTCGTCTAAATCTTGCCCAGTATAGGCGATAAAGGCCGTTCCTTCTTCCAGTGCAGGCACCATAAATTCTTTGTTGTATTCAGGCATATAATGCGTTTTTAGATACTGGTTTGCTGCTTCCATATCAGTAATCCCGGCCAGCGCTAATTCGCGAGGCAATCGCCCTTGATGCGTGCTGAACGCACGCTCACTGCGCCCTCTGGCTTCAGGGGAATAGGCGGCAATCATTTCAATACCCAATTGCTTCATGGCTCGGCCAAATTGCGTTAGATTGACTTTATCAACCTTTCCGCCTTCTTCAGGCGTAATCCAATAATGACTACCGCGATCTGAATAGAACGATGAAAATAATCCTCTCGATTCAATCACTTCCTTGACGCCACGAAAACTTGATTGAGTCCCTTCTTCCTCAACAAAAAATATTGAATAATGCTCGCTGGTTGCATCGTCCATCGTCACAATCAAATCCCATTTCACACCTTCTACCCACTCATGGGTACTGCCATCCTGATGCAACATCATTCCTGGCCAGGCTGCTCGTTCCCGTTTGCGCCTATGCTTTCCTTTGGCTAACGACTTCTTCAGTAACCCTGCTTCCTGTAAACGGCATTTAACCCAGGTATAACTGCGCTCTCCTCCCTCTCGTTTATACCAACTGTAAAAATGCTTGCCATTCCATCCAGAAAATCGCTGCCGGTAACTATCCGTTAGTTTAAGCACTTCATCGACAGGCGCTCGTCTGTGGGATAACTGTTCTAGACGCTTGTCTATCAATCCTTCCAGTCCATTTTCCTCGTACCGGTCTATATGCCGTCTAAACGTTCTTTCACAGACTCCTAATAACCTCGCCGCTTCCTCTTGAGTCAATCGTTTGTTTTGCCATCCTTCATAGGCCTCTTCGAATCTCATTTTTCGTATCTCGTGTAGTAGCTTTGTCCGACTCATTTGCGCCTCCTCGGCGCGTATTACAACCGGACAATTTATCTGCTACTACTCCGGACAGTTTATTTGTTCTCAACAATAGTCTAGGCCCGGACTTGTCCATGCCGATTTCTTCCAGCAATATAATGGATTTTACCAATGGCCAATCCGGTTTGCTGATGCTGGATAATAATAACGCCCCGGTCGCGTTTGTGCCGGTCGATTACCGGCGGGTGCAGATTTTGCGCAGGGATGGCCGTATGGACAGTCTGTACCGGGCCTTGTCCATGTCCAACGCCAGTAAAGTGGTGATCGTCAATCAGGGTGAAATGAAATCCAGCGCCATGTATAACCTGGTGGCTTTTTTTAATCATCTTGGCCTGCATTTACAGGATATTGTTGAAAATGAAGACGGACAGGTTTATTCCAGACGCGAACACGGCCTGGTTTATGACCATTTCCGCACTTTTAAGCAGGGACCGGTTGCGCCTGCCGATAATGCGGTGCTTGAGGATGAAGCTGACGAACCGCCAAGCGGTTCCACGCCACCGGAAGCCACGGGCCGCCAAAAAGTCCTGGCCGATACGCAGGCTTTGCTGGAGTGGTTTGGCCTGAAATCCCTGGATGACTGGTATAAGCTGGATTTTGAGAGCCAGCGCCGCTATCACGAACAGTTTGCTACGGCTTTCGAGCAATATCTGCTGGAGGGCAAAGCCCCGAGTCTGGCCTTGCGCGATGTTTTTGAACAATTTCGGGTTTGGCTGCTGCATGTTTACCGGTCTTTGCGCGGCTTGAATGTGAATTTAAGCGGCGAAGTGCGCGGCGTGTTTGACCGCATGTTGGCCAGTGACGCCGAAATCCGCCTGGCCCAACAGGCCGCCGCCATGCAGCCGTTGTTTAGCAGCGCCGGTCAGGCCGGGATGAACGACCGGCAGTTTGCCGATTATCAGGCTATGGACAAGGCCGCCCGGGATAGCGCCGGCCAAAATCTGCAAAGCCGGGCTTTGGCGGATATGCAATGGTTGCAGCAGGCGCACAGCAGTATTTTGAATCGCATGCAGCAGCAACACCGGCAATTACGTCAGGCTGTTTATCAGCAAGTGCGCAGAAAAGTGTGGAGCAAGCCGGTTTATCAGCTTTGGGATTATTTAAGCAGCCCGCAGGGCGGCAAGATCAGTCTGGCGGACCTGCGGCAGATGCAGGTGGCGGAGCCGGTGATACAGCAATTGCAGAAACTCGGCATGCTGGACGAAACCGCAGGCCTGCATCCGCAGCAACTGGCCGGGCGATACGGTTTCCGTTCCGGCCCGGTATTGATAAAAGCGTTGACGGCAGCTCCTCAGCCGGAGCAGTTAATCCGGCAACTGGCCGATGCGGAGATGTTGCAAAACCATGCTCTGCTTAGCAGTCCTGCCGCCATACAGCAAGCCGCCATGAGGGCGGTGCATAACCATTGGCGGGCCAAACTGGTGGCCGCCGAGGCTCAGGCCCTGGCTGTAGCCGCCGGCGACATCCGCCTGCATGATCAGGCTGTCCACCAATACGCAGTGAAGATGCTGGCGTCGCAAAAATTGGCCGATATTCATCCGCAGCAATATTTGCGGGCGGAAGTTAGAGCGGCTTTGGCTGCTAGTCAATACTTCCAGGCCGGCGATCTGGAACAGGCGGCGCAAGCCAAGCGCCAGCAACTGATCAATCTGTATGCAGTCATGGAGGCTTACCGTATCCGGGAATTGCTGGCTTCGGGGTTACAACACCGGTAATATGCTTTGATTGTCCTGGAAACCGTATTTGAATGACATCGAAATAATATTATGACTATAATAATGATCATATGTTGGCTTAATGACTAATGTGGCAGTCAATCACTAGAAAAAACTCAATGTCAAAAATCCGAGCCTATTCAAAATATGCTCAAGATGCCGCTGTTTTGCTTGGCAAGCAAATTAAACTGGGCCGAAAACAGCGCAACTGGTCGGAGCAAAATTTGGCTGAACGCGCGGGTATCTCCAGGGCCACCTTGCAGAAGATTGAAAACGGCGAAATGAGCTGTGCTGTGGGGTTGGTTTTCGAGGTGGCTGTGCTGACAGGCGTCAAGCTGTTTGAGCCCGATAAACTGTCTTTGTCTAAACATATCGAGCAAACCGGCGATAAGCTGGCTTTGCTGCCAAAACGCATCCTGGAAAAAACCAAATTGGTTGATGATGATTTCTAGCCTTGTTAGCCGTGAAGCGTTTGTCTGGATATGGCCGCCGGAAAAAACCGAGCCGGTTGTGGCCGGAAAACTGCGTGCCGACAATGGCGCGGGTCAGTTCAAAAAATCTAATATTTTAGTGTTGGATTGTTGGAACTGAACCTCATTGCTCCCTTATTAGGCAACAAGCTAATCGGATATTCGCAATAGGCTAACCATATATTATTGCAACTGGGGTGATGTACGGTTTCTATTTATCTTTACCACAGTCATCGCGATAAGGTGCAATCCATAATGCCATAGACATGCAGCATAGGGCGTCAATAGCGATAGCGTATTACGCCGTATGATCGAAGCCAATAACAGAGTAATAGCTAAATTACCACAGGGAACTATCATCACTTTATAAAAAATAGGTGCGGTGAGAGTTAACAATTTTTTTTTATTTCAGAGGTATTTGCCTCCGTTCCATGCGGCGCAATACGCTGTCGCTATTGACGCCCTATGAGGCCGCCTATACTAATAAAAAATTGCGCCTTACCGCGTTGACCCTTGGGGTAACATAATCCCGCCGGATATTGATGGTATTGAACTTGAATGATGCGCCGCCCGTTGGTTGGCACATCCTACGGCCCTGAGAGTTAACAATTTTTTTTTATTTCAGAGGTATTTGCCTCCGTTCCATGCGGCGCAATACGCTGTCGCTATTGACGCCCTATGAGGCCGCCTATACTAATAAAAAACTGCGCCTTACCGCGTTGACCCTTGGGGTAACATAATCCCGCCGGATATTGATGGTATTGAACTTGAATGATGCGCCGTCCGTTGGTTGGCACGTCCTACGGCCCTGAGAGTTAACAAATTTTTTTTATTTCAGAGGTATTTGCCTCCGTTCCATGCGGCGCAATACGCTGTCGCTATTGACGCCCTATGAGGCCGCCTATACTAATAAAAAATTGCGCCTTACCGCGTTGACCCTTGGGGTAACATAATCCCGCAGGATATTGATGGTATTGAACTTGAATGATGCGCCGCCCGTTGGTTGGCACATCCTATGGCCCTGAGAGTTAACAAATTTTTTTTATTTCAGAGGTATTTGCCTCCATTCCATGCGGCGCAATACGCTGTCGCTATTGACGCCCTATGAGGCCGCCTATACTAATAAAAAATTGCGCCTTACCGCGTTGACCCTTCTCTGTTTTGGTGGCTCGACCAGTGTTCCATGATCAATGATGGATATTGGTTGGTGGATAATGTCTCGGTGAAAATGTAAACTCTTGTTTTTGTAAAGGATTGCAAAGATTCACAATAATGGTGTCACACAAATCCAACCAATGGG
>CAVUMJ010000367.1:0-13526 GCA_963741375.1 uncultured Pseudomonadota bacterium | reverse complement strand
TTCTACGTTTGGCTGATTGCGTAATTTGCCATTCTCCTCAAGAAGTGGAGTTTAATGCCAGCCATTTTAAGTTGCCAAAATCCAGATTTGCATACATACCCTATGGATTGCATGTTGAGCTTCCTGAGACGGTGTTTTCCGGACAGGCGGAGCCATATGCATTTAGCGCTGGCAGGTCCGGACGTGATTATAATCTGTTGATAAAGGTGTTTTCAGAAATAGGTTACCCTTTGCACATCGTTTGCGATTCGGTGGATTTGATTAATGAAAAACTGCTTCCCGAAAATATAAAGGTATTTAGGCAATGCTATGGCGCTAATTATCTAACGGAATTGGCGAATGCAAAACTGATTGTGATACCTATTGCTGTCGAGGACATTTCAGCTGGTCAAATGGTGCTTTTGCAAGCCATGGCGCTTCAAAAACCAGCCATTATTACGGCAACGCCAATTACACGACTTTATGTTATTGAAAATCAAACTGCCTTGTTAATTGAGAAAGGCAGCGCGGAGCAAATGAAATTGGCGGTAGAGAAATTATGGACTGATGAGAGTTATGCAAAACAATTATCTGCCGCTGCATTGAAAAGCTATCAAGAAAATTATTCTATGGCCGCTTATGTCAGAAATATTTGTAATATTATAAAAAGCGGATAACAGCTAAACACCGCCAATTTGGTTTAATCCCCAAAGCGCTTTCAAACTGCATCTGACGCTATCGCCAGCAATGAAAAACAAATCAATTTTAATAATTGCAAAAGATTATCCGCCATCAAGCGAAAGTAGCGGCGTGCAGCGGATTCTGAAGTTTTCACAATATTTGCCCGAATTAGGCTGGAAAGTTCAAGTACTGACCATGTGGAAAAAAGCCTATGGCAAGGCTGTGAATGACGAGCAATTGAAAGATATTCCAAACTCTGTTCTGGTAAGACGCGTATTTGGATTAAATACCGCTATACATTTATCGATACGAGGCCGATATGTCAGTTGGATGGCGCTGCCGGACCGTTGGGCCAGTTGGGCGCCTTTTGCTGTGCTGACTGGTTTATACGCCATCATAAAAAACCGACCGACCATTCTGTTTTCCACATATCCCTGTGCTACTGCGCATCTTATTGCCTTGATTTTGCATAGGGTTGCAGGGATAGCCTGGGTGGCGGATTTTAGAGACCCTATGCTGTATAAAAACGACAATGTTAAAGGTTTGCAATATCAATTTTATTTGTGGATAGAAAAGCAAACTATGAAATATTGCAGCCTAGCGGTCTTTACTACCCCAGGTGCAATTGAAAACTACGCAAAAATCCGCTATAAAGAGTATTCGTCAAAAAAATGGGTACTAATTGCCAACGGTTTTGATGAACAAAATTTTGTGGAAAGCTGTCAAGTTGTACCCGCCTCAAGGCGTGACTCTTCGCCTATGGTTTTGTTGCATGCAGGTTATTTGTATCGGGCCGAACGCGACCCTAGCGATTTTTTTCTGGCATTGTCCAACTTGTTAAAGCGAAATCTGATTGCTGTTGGTCAACTTAAGATTATTCTGCGGGCTTCCGGGTATGAAGCCGAGTACGGTGAATTAATAAAAAACTACGGATTACAGGAAATTGTCGAATTACAACCAGCCATACCCTATAAGCAAGCCTTGTCGGAAATGTTGTCCGTTGATGGTTTGCTGTTATTTCAAGGCTCATTATGTAATCATCAGATACCGGCAAAAGTTTATGAATATTTTCGAGCACTGAAACCTGTGTTTACTCTGACTGATCTAGATGGCGATACTGCGGCATTACTTCATGAAGCAGGCATGACTAATATGGCGCCTATGAATGATGCAGAAAAAATTGCTAGCGAATTTTTGGTGTTTTACGAGTGGTTAAAAGTTGGGAACGCCCCAATTCCGAATCAAGAATTTGTAAATAATCAATCTCGGTTTTCCCGCGCGCAGGAGCTATCAAATTTACTTGAGAGTATATTAATTGATCTCTAATATTACCGAATTCTGTTTGTCTATAGCTTCAGGGGGAAGTAAAAGACAAAAATTAATTTTGTTGATTTATCATCGTGTGATTGACCAGCCGGATTATATGTATCCGTCATCGATTACGACTGAAGAATTTAATTGGCAGTTTGCCTTGTTGGCTTCTAAATTTAATGTTTTACCCTTAACCGAAGCTCTGGAGCGTTTGCAATCGGGCAGTTTGCCGCCTAAGGCCGTATGCATCACTTTTGATGACGGTTATGCCGATAATTATTTGCATGCCATGCCTATCCTTAAGCAGTATAGCTTGCCGGCTAGTTTTTTTGTAGTCTCCGGCATGATTAATCAAGACAGAATGTGGAATGACGATGTGGTTGAGACGGTTCGATGTTATCCGGAACCGGTTCTGGATCTCGGCTTTTTAAATTTAGGTAGGCATTCAATCAAAACTGCTGACGAAAAATTTAAAGTTGCTGAGAGATTGGTTAAAACAATTAAGTACTTGCCTTTTAGTGAACGTAATCGATTATGTAAAGAATTGACCGGATTGGTATCGGAATTGCCAACCGGGCTAATGTTAACGTCTCAGCAAATACGTCATTTATCCGACCAGGGATTTGAAATCGGTAGTCATTCCGTCAATCATCCAATCTTGAAAGGTTTGGCAGTTAAAGAGTGGCGGCATGAAATTTTAAGCAGCAAGGCGGAATTGGAAAAAATTACCGGCAAGCAGGTGAAATGTTTTGCCTATCCCAACGGAAAATTTGACACCGATTTTAGCCATGAGCATTGTCAATATGTGAAAGAATGCGGTTATACAGCGGCGTTATCAACTGATTGGGGGTGCGTTACTCAGCGTTCCGATATTTGGATGTTGCCTAGATTTACCCCTTGGGATCATACCCCTAATCGTTTTTTGCTAAGAATGGCTCAAAAATACCTCTTCGCTTAATTTTCAGCCAGTTAACCAGCCAACACAACTTTTGTATGCAAATTATTTTTTCTGCCGATCTACCGGAGCAGGCGCAAGCAATTATGCAATCCGGCGGAAACTTTTTTGGGCAAACTTGCTGGTTTGAACTGTTAAACAAGCATGTTTTTTCATTACAGTCGAATCGGCAAAGCGGTTATCTTGTAGGGATGAATGAAGATGGTTTTGCTGAGATCATTTGCCCTTGCCAATATGTGGTGAAACATCGCCTGTTGAGAAGTTTTAATAGTCTGACATGTTTTTATACTCCGTTGTTTAAATTAGTCACGGCTAGCAATGGCGTATCCAATCAGCAAATCATTGAGTTTTTTTCTTCTTTGGCGCTACAGCAGCCGGTTTGGCATCGTTTCGTCATGCATGCCATGGCGAAAGAAGATGCACAATTAATTGCCGAAACCTTAAATGCTTCTGGTTTTGACGCCGTTAAATATTATTGTTTCGCCAACTGGTTTTTACCCGTTACATATGCTAATTTCGACGACTATTTGCAGCAGCGCCCCTCCATCGTCATGAATACGGTGCGGCGTAAATCCCTGGCATTTGAAAAACTTTCCGGTTCCAAAGTGACAATTTATAGTCAGGCAGCCGAGCTTGATCAGGCGGCAAAAGATTATGCTGAAGTCTACGCGGCCAGTTGGAAACAAAACGAAGCCTATCCTGAGTTTATGTCGGATTTATTTAGATTGACTGCCGGCCAGGAAGGGCTAAGATTAGCAATTGCCTATATAGGTGAAGAACCGGTAGCCTCGCAATTTTGGATAGTTGCCGATCAAACTGCCTATATTTATAAGCTGGCTTACAAGGAACAATATAAAGCTTTGGGAATTGGGACTGTATTGACGGCAATGATGATGAAGCATGTTATGGAAATTGATCAGGTGAAGCTGGTTGATTACTTAACCGGCGATGATGCTTATAAACGTGACTGGATGACACACAGACGGGAAAGATGGGGAGTGGTGGCGTTTAATACCTCTACATTGATAGGCCGTATTCAATATTACCTGGAGTGTATTAAAAACAGCTTAAAGGGTTCGTTTAGGGAGAAACAGCTTGAAGCGGATTGAGTTTTCAGATGTCCCGAATTAACCCGACTTTGACATTATTGAATTAATATTGCCTTTTAAATTTCTAATTGCAAACGTAGCGGTCAAAATCGATGTTAGCAACAAATAGAAATGTCCGGTTTAGTAGCAAATAAATTGTCCGGTTTTAAGTTCTGGAATTTACTCCGTTTTTAGAGTCAATTCCTTTATGATGTTGCGCCGGACAATTTACGCAACAGCATGAACTCTATCCTTTGCTTAAAGCGATTATTCCTGGATTTATGATGAGGGTTATCCACGCCTTGTCTAGCACCGTAACCTTTCTATTGCGTGAAGGAGCTAGGCAAGGGGTGGATAACCCGCCCCATCTTTCATCAACAAATTCGTATTACGCAACTTCTTTAATTTGTTCTCTGATTTCCTTACCTGTTTCATCGTAATAAGCTAAGCACCTTGGCCCATGAAAAACCCCAAGTGTACCGTCTCCATAACGATGAACCCTGACAGTAACCTTGACGTAATGGTAACGCGCTTTATCTTTTGGGATTTGTAGCTTTAATCCTTCAAAACTGACGCAATTATCTTTACCTACAACTCGCTCGTAATGCTCGCATAATACCTCGTCTAAATCTTGCCCAGTATAGGCGATAAAGGCCGTTCCTTCTTCCAGTGCAGGCACCATAAATTCTTTGTTGTATTCAGGCATATAATGCGTTTTTAGATACTGGTTTGCTGCTTCCATATCAGTAATCCCGGCCAGCGCTAATTCGCGAGGCAATCGCCCTTGATGCGTGCTGAACGCACGCTCACTGCGCCCTCTGGCTTCAGGGGAATAGGCGGCAATCATTTCAATACCCAATTGCTTCATGGCTCGGCCAAATTGCGTTAGATTGACTTTATCAACCTTTCCGCCTTCTTCAGGCGTAATCCAATAATGACTACCGCGATCTGAATAGAACGATGAAAATAATCCTCTCGATTCAATCACTTCCTTGACGCCACGAAAACTTGATTGAGTCCCTTCTTCCTCAACAAAAAATATTGAATAATGCTCGCTGGTTGCATCGTCCATCGTCACAATCAAATCCCATTTCACACCTTCTACCCACTCATGGGTACTGCCATCCTGATGCAACATCATTCCTGGCCAGGCTGCTCGTTCCCGTTTGCGCCTATGCTTTCCTTTGGCTAACGACTTCTTCAGTAACCCTGCTTCCTGTAAACGGCATTTAACCCAGGTATAACTGCGCTCTCCTCCCTCTCGTTTATACCAACTGTAAAAATGCTTGCCATTCCATCCAGAAAATCGCTGCCGGTAACTATCCGTTAGTTTAAGCACTTCATCGACAGGCGCTCGTCTGTGGGATAACTGTTCTAGACGCTTGTCTATCAATCCTTCCAGTCCATTTTCCTCGTACCGGTCTATATGCCGTCTAAACGTTCTTTCACAGACTCCTAATAACCTCGCCGCTTCCTCTTGAGTCAATCGTTTGTTTTGCCATCCTTCATAGGCCTCTTCGAATCTCATTTTTCGTATCTCGTGTAGTAGCTTTGTCCGACTCATTTGCGCCTCCTCGGCGCGTATTACAACCGGACAATTTATCTGCTACTACTCCGGACAGTTTATTTGTTCTCAACAGTAGCGGTCAAAATCGATTGGCAATTTGCGGTTTTTAGTGCATCATATTTTAATAAACTCACGTCAATACGAGGGAAAGACGCTTGAATGCAATGGTTGCCAATCCTTATCCGTTAGTTTCGGTTTGCATACCAGCGTATAACGGCGCAAATTTTCTCGGAGCTGCCATTCAATCGGTACTGAATCAGGATTTAACTGATTTTGAATTGATTATTTCTGATGACAATTCTACTGATCATACTGCTGAAATTGTCGCACAATTTCAAGATAAGCGAATTCGATATATCAGGAACTCCGTTAACCTTGGCCCTGAAGGCAATTGGAATAAATGTCTGGAATTGGCGCAGGGTAAATATTTCAAGTTATTGCCTCATGATGATATTTTAGCCGCCACTTGCTTAAGCAGACAAACGGAAGTCCTTGAAAAGGATAGCGATCAATCAATTGCACTGGTTTTCTGCGCACGGCAGATTATCGATCACAATGATAAAATCATTACAACCAGGAAATACTCTAAAGCTTTGCAAGGTTGGGTGGCTGGTCACGATTTGATAAAACAGTGTATTTGTGCCGGGACAAATTTGCTGGGTGAACCGGGGGCCTTATTATTTAGAAGAAGTTTGGCGCTAACTGTTGGGCCTTTCGATGGCAGTATCTCTTATATCATAGACCTGGATTACTGGTTTCGTTTATTACGCCACGGTCATGGCTTTTATTTGGATCAGCCTTTAGCATCTTTTAGAGTAGCGACGGGTTCCTGGAGTATTGATATTGGCAGCCGTCAAAGTGCGGATTTCATTCATTTCATTGAACGTTACCGGAAAAAGCCGGAATATAAATTGACAGATTTTGATGCTGTCAGAGGGAAAGTGATGGCTAAAATTAATAACTTTCTCAGGCTTGTTTTCTATAAACTTTTTATACCAAAATAAATAATATGCAAGATGTGACTGAGTTCAATCAGACTTATGCCGGTGAACAAATCCGTAGAAGTAAACACCCACTAAGGAGATTGATTAAGTACTTTTATCTGAATAACGTCTTGGCTGACGTAATTGGTGCAGCAATTGATTTAGGCTGTGGAGCCGGGCAGCTTTTAATGAAACTACCGGCCGGTTCATTAGGTTTGGAGCTTAATCCTTATTTGGTTAATGAATTGACAGCTCTGGGAATGCATGTCCAGCATTACGATGTGCTTAAAGACAATTGCAATTTGTCTATTATTAAAGATAATCAATTTAACACGCTTATCATTTCCCACGTTATGGAACATTTTACTGATGCCGCCATGGTGATGCGCCGGATTTTTAGTGCGGCTGAGAAAAAAGCCATCAACAGAATTATTATTATTGTGCCTGGAAAGTTGGGTTATGACTCTGATAAAACGCATCAGACGTTTATAAATAGCGAATATATTAGAATTAATCAATTGGAAAATGTTTCCGGTTATAAACTGGCTAAGCATTCTTTTTTTCCATTACCGTCTGAACGCTCCGGCGACTATTTCATTTATCAAGAGTTAAAGCTCATTTATGACAAAGAGACCGCACAATAAACAATCTCATTTGTCATCTGAAACTATTAACAATAGCTTGATTACGAATAATACTAGAAATCAGTCGAATATGATCGCCAGTTTGATAAACATTCGATTTATTCGTTTTTTAATAGTGGGAGTTGTCAATACCGGTTTTAGCTATGGGGTTTATTCTTTATTGATTTATAGCGGTGTTGAATACAGACAAGCCACTCTGGGGGCGTTGATTGCCGGGATATTTTTTAGCTTCAAAACCCAAGGAAAGTTTGTATTTAATAATTCTGAAAACCGGCTTTTTTTTCGTTTTTTATTCTGCTGGATAATCATTTATTTCTTTAACATCTATTTCATAGAAAGGATGTTGCTGTTGGGCTTTAATGCCTACGAAGCGGGCGCTATAGCACTGGCGCCGGTTACAGTATTTTCTTTTTTAGTGCAAAAGTTAATCGTTTTCAGGAAAAGCCCAACTGTCCAAGAATTGGCTATAAGCTCTGAAGCCGCCGTTTTTCCGGTGACATACAAGCAAACTCATTTGGCGATTGTGATTCCCTGCTATAACGAAGAGGAAGTGCTGTCTGAAACCAATGTCAGGCTGTTGAAACTGTTGGAAGATATGCTGGCTAGCGGTCTGATAGCGGCTGAAAGCAGCATTTATTATGTAGATGATGGCAGCAGAGATAAAACCTGGGATTTAATTTCAGGCTTTCATAGGCAAAATCCTCAGGTACACGGCGTAAAACTGTCCAGAAATCGTGGACATCAGAACGCTTTGCTGGCGGGTCTGTTTAGTGCAAATGGCCAAGCCGTTATTTCAATAGATGCGGATTTGCAAGACGATATTGAAGTGATTAAGGATATGCTTTATCGCTATAATGAAGGTTATGAAATAGTTTATGGCGTAAGATCGTCGCGCAAAACCGATAGTCTCTTTAAAAGAACAACTGCCCAGTTTTACTATAAAGTTTTAAAAATGATGGGTGTTGAGCTGGTTTACAATCATGCCGATTATCGGTTGATGAGTCAAAGAGTAATCGAATGTCTTAAAGATTATCATGAAGTTAATCTATTTTTGCGGGGTATTATTCCACAACTGGGTTTTAAATACACCACAGTGTTTTATGAGCGTAATGAGCGCTTCGCCGGAGAATCCAAGTATCCATTAAGAAAAATGCTGGCGCTGGCGGCTGATGGTATTACTTCATTTAGCGTTCTGCCGCTACGGATGATTACCTGGTTGGGTTTATGGGTCAGTTTTGGTAGTTTGCTTATGGTTGTCTGGATTTTGGTCGGAAAGTATTTCATGCAGACAACTATTCCTGGTTGGGCTTCTTCGGTATTGCCCATTTATTTTATTGGCGGAATTCAATTACTCAGTATCGGCATATTAGGGGAGTATTTAGCCAAAATTTATATGGAAACCAAGCAACGCCCTAGATATTTTATTGATGAAGTGATTTGATGAATAGTCGGAACTGGTTTCTTATGGCAGAAAGCAAAACATTCCCGGCTTATTTGGGTCTGATAGTGTTGTTAGCCTTTTTGGTCAGACAAGCTTTTTTTAACGGACCATTAGGTTCCGATGATATTGTGTATTTGGGACGGTCTTTGGATGTAGCCAAGGGATTGTGGACAAGCGCCAACTATAACGGTGCTCTTCGTTATGGCTACAATATTCCGGAAGGATTTTTGTTGTACCTGTTCGGTCTGAATCTGTTTACTGCCAATCTTTGGTCTTTGTTGTGCTCTTTGATTGAAATCAGTCTGGTGTTTTGGTTTGCCTGGAAGTATATAGGTCAAAGAGCAGCTGTTTTTTCTGCCTTGTTTTTGGCGTGTTTGCCTTTGCATGTGGCGGTGTCCACCCGGATTCATGCCGATCCTGTGGTAGCGATGTTTTTGACCTTAAGTTTTGTAACCTTTTACAAAGCAGAACGTGAAAGCAATAAATTTTTATATTTTTCTACCGGTTTAGCGCTTGGCGCCGTGTTTTGGACCAAAGAACTGGCGGCTATCACATTTTTCCCTTTTCTAATTTATCCGGTATTGATCAGACAATTTAAATCCGTCTGGATTTATCTGATATTTGGTGGAATAACGATGCTGTTGGGGCATTTTGCCTTAATGATGTTGATTGCCGGCGATTCTTTACATGCTTTCAAGACGGTATTGGGGCAGGTAAGTCATAGTTTTATTGGCGGGGCCGACCAATCGGAAGATAGTCCCTGGTATTATTTTCGTTACTTGTTTTTCGATATTAAGCATACTTGGCTTACTCCGATTTTAGCGCTGCTGATTTTTGTGAAGCTGCCTTATTCAGCCGGATCAAATGAAAATCAGGCTTTGAAATATTCGGCCTTTTGGTTAATTTCGTTGTTATTGGTTTTATCTTTTTTACCGGTTTCGTTGTCGCCACTTAAATTTGCCATGAAACAATCTAATTACCTTAGCTTGTTTTTAGCGCCTATTGCAATTATTGCCGGTTCGGTAACCGCAAGAATTCCGAATAAATTTGCCTGGTGGATTGCCGGTATTACGATAGCGGGCGGATTAGCGTTATCAGCGTTGGAACAACAGGCTTATCAGGTGTTTACGGCCAATAGCCGCGGCTTGTTAAGTTTTTCTAAAAATCATCCGGAGCAAAAAATATTAGGTTCGGTCAATAATAGCCGTATCGCCTGTTTCTATGAGGTTTTAAACGGCAATGATTGTGCGGATAGAAAAATTTTTGCTTTGACAGACATTCCTGAAAAGTTGCAATTGCCTGAAGATAACTTGGTTTATACAGTTATTGACAGTGAAAACAATAATTGGGGGGGGAAGGTGAAGAAATTCGATAAAGCGCCTGAATGCTGGAAAGAGCTTGATCTAGTTGTTCCGGCTAGCACAGGCAATAGTCATCATATTCTGGAAATTCTTGTAACAATAATGACCCCATTATCTGCTAATGTAGCTAAAAAGTTACAGGAGTTTAATACCCCGAAACCGGCTAGGATTTATATGGTCAATAGCAGTAACTTGTGGTGCGAAGGTATTAAAAAGTTAAATGCCGATTAGCGCTTATTCACCGAGTTACTTGATAACTTAAATGATCAAATTTCCGGAATAGCCGTTTGTAAAGGGCTAGAAGCTCTGAATAATGCCTTTCTGCTCAACTCACTGTTGAATTGATTGATAAAAGTTTAGTTGCCTGAAGCCGTTAAGTTATTTGGGTAAGTCAATTAAAAGTGGATGAAAAATGAGTAATTTATTTGATTTGATACGCTTGGTAGCTGCGCTGGCTGTCTTTGTATCTCATTCTTTCCCAATCAATGGATTTCATGAGCCCATGATTTTGTGGGGATATACTACGCTCGGTAGTTTAGGGGTGTCTGTTTTTTTTGGTCTTAGCGGTTATTTGGTGATGCAATCCTGGGATCGCAGACCATGTATAAAAGCCTTTTTATTTAAACGGATAAAGCGTATTTTTCCCGGATTAATTGCTGTTGTTTGCATATTGGCTTTTGTTTATGGACCGGCAGTCAGTGCTTTAAAATTTGGTGAATATTTTTCGCATAGCCAACTTTATATATTTTTAAGAATGGCTATTTTAATGGGTAATGATAGATTACCCGATACTTTGCATAATAATCCATTTCCTGATGCTGTCGACAGTTCACTCTGGACTTTGAAGTATGAATTTCTGATGTATATCATTTTGGCCGTTCTGGCCAGTCAAACCAAAAAATTGACTTATATTGTAGAATCTATTTGGGTGGTTTTTGGGGCATTGAATATACTGCTTTGGGTGTTTCCCGGGCTATTTAAACTGCCTGCTAGTCTTTTAGCTCTGCAAGACCCATTGAAATTTACAATTGGTTTTGGTGGAACATTTTTTACCGGGGTTGTCATTGCGAAGTATCGTAGCTTTCTTCAAAACGATATGCGTCTGGTGTTAATTGCCCTAATTTGTTTTTCCATAGCATGTTTTTTTAAATTTGGCGGCGCGGTTGCATGGTTGATAATCCCTTATTGCGTCATTCTTTCCGGTGAAAAATCATATGCATTTTTATTGAAATTTAATCCTAAGAATGATATTTCCTACGGTATGTATATTTATGCGTTTCCTTTGCAACAGCTTGCAGTTTATTTATTAGGCGCCGATAAATCCTATACCAGTTTTTTGATTAATTCGTTTGCAGCTTTATTAGCAACTATTTTATTTGCTTTTTTGTCCTGGAAATTAATTGAATCTCCATTTTTACAAAAACGCACCCATTAATTTTTCTGACACATGCTTATCGTGGCCACACAAACTCAAAAGCCAAAAGGCCTAGGCATGATCATGCCTGCCTCTACGACGATTAATTTTTAGGTTTAGTTTCAATGTATATTCAGTTTGGCAATAGGCTTAATTCGATTTTCAATCTAAATGTTTTGGCGCCATTATTGATCATTCTGACACAGGTGTACGCCATGAATGCTATGGCTGCAGATACAGAAGAGAATATTGACCCTCGTGTGGAAAGAATACGTCAAGATCTAGGCTATTATTCCGATAAACAGCCGGAAAATGATGCGGATGCAGCACAACAACGCATAGAACAGTTACGTAAAAACTTGGGTTATAAAAATGCTGCCAAGAAACCCGCTTTACAGCCAATTCAAAATCGTTTAAATCAGGACGATGATCCTAAAAGTGAAATGCCTGTTAAAACAGTCAATATTCAGACTACTCCCGGCAATCCAGAGAGTTCGACTAAAACTGTAAAGGCCGAGTTACTTCCGCCCATTGCCGATAACAATTATATTACTCATGTTGAATTTGAAAATAGTTTAAATCGTTCCAGTTCATATCCGGTGACTTTTGGACAGCTGTTTGTGGCAGGGGACCTACCTAATGGTTATACGCTTAAGGTAATTGACAAGGATGCGCATGAAATACCTGTGCAAATGGATATTAAAGCCCATCATCAGGATGGTTCAGTAAGGCATGCAGTGGTTTCGGCTTTGATTAGAAGCGATACCAAAATAATCTGGCTATACAAGTCTGAACTGAAAAATGCTAATCCCGCAGTAAAAACTGCTCACGTAGATTTTAAACCGGATTCTTTACAAAGTAATGTATCGATTAGTCTTGATGGTAAGAATTACGTTGCTTCATTAGATAAATCAGCATTGGATTGTGAAAAAAATCAATCTGCTGTTCTGGACGGCTTTTGTCAGTTGCTTGCAGCTCCGGCTTCTGCCAAATTTCAAAGAATCATACATCCTAAAGTCATTAATTGGTTAAATGGCGCAATTGTTGACGAGATAGGTATTCCTGTTTATTTTCAAGACGAAGAGGGTACGGCGCATCCGCATTTAATGGCGCGATTTTTTATTAGAAAGTATTTGAATTCTAATAATATCAGGTTAGATTTAACGATTGAAAATAATTGGACATACAACCCAAATCCGCAAAATATTTCTTATGACGTCAATGTTTTTGTTAATCATGCCAAAGTGTTTAGCCAGGGGGGGTTGCATCATTTTAATCATGCCCGATGGCGGAAAATATTTTGGAGCGAAGAAAGTCAGGATGTTCATATCAAACATGATGCTCGCTACCTAATTAGCACTAAGGCCATTCCTAATTACGACCAATCTCTGATAATTGATCCTAAAATTATAGATCGCCTATATGGACAATACGAAAAATATCCTGCTGTGCCTATGGAGGTAGGACCTGCCACCAAATATATGCCTCAACCTGGCGCCCATCGAGACATTGGTCCGCTGCCAATTTGGACGGTACATTATTTGTTAACTATGGATAGACGGCCTAAAAATATTACTTTGGCTACCGGTGACATGGCAGGTAGTTGGTCGGTACATTATCGTGATCACAATACGGATTTGCCGGTAAGCTTAAAAGATTACCCATACTTGAGTACCCATGCTAATAAACGCGGACAAGGTCCGCATCCGCTTCCGCCTTGTCTGGAATGTAGATCTGCTTTTACTGCAGATGTTGCGCATGAGCCTTCCTTGGTGTTTGTGCCTTATGCGGTGACTGGTGATTATTATTATTTGGAAGAATTGCAGTTCTGGGCGGATTGGAATGTGTTTGAGACAGAGCCAATGTATAGAGGGTTGGATCAGGGATTGGTAAAATGGCAGCAACCCAGGGGAGTGGCGTGGTCGCTAAGAACCTTAGGACAAGCTGCGTATATTACTCCTGATGAACATCCTCTAAAAAATTATTTTGTTCAACAGGTTCATAATAATCTGGATTACTATAATACAAAATTTGCTAATAATCCTGAAGCCAATAAGTTGGGTATTAGCAATACGTCGTTAAGTAGATAACATAAAAATGAA
>CAVUMJ010000366.1:0-8449 GCA_963741375.1 uncultured Pseudomonadota bacterium | reverse complement strand
TCTATCAAAAAACAATCTTCACATTATTCAAACTTAATCACCGCCTTTGTTTGAAATATAGTTTATAAATTTCAGGGATGGTTTGCTATTAAATAGTAGCTTTACGGCGGGCTGCAAGATGATGGTCGGAAAAAGGTTCATGATTTTCCAGTCCAATTATTTCACATTTGCCACCGTTGTGATTGTACTCTTCACAATAGTGATGGATAAACTCCATAACTGTATGGTCGATCAATTCTGCTTCAGTTAAATCGAAAAACACTGCTTTTTTTTCCGGAAAGTCAGCTAAAAGACTTTTCAAGGCTATGAAATTGGAAAACACTGCGGCTCCGCTGATTTGTATATGATAGGTGTCTTCATTAGATTGATGAAGGTGATAGCCCAGTTTGAAGATATTTGAAAATTTCAGGCCGCGAATCAGATGTATGATCATTTCTGAAAATACGCCAATAAAAACGCCAATTAACAAGTCTGTGGCTAGAACACCAATAATGGTAATTAAAAATACTGCAAAATTATCCAGACCCACCGAGAGGGTTTTAGCAAATTCTTTTGGAGAAGCCAGTCTGAAACCGGTAAACACCAATAATGCTGCTAGTGAAGTAAGGGGAATTTGATTAATTAACGTTGGGAATAACGCCACAAAAGTAAGCAAAAATACACCGTGGAAAAAGTTGGCCCAACTAGTTTTGGCGCCATTGTTAACGTTTGCAGAACTACGGACAATTTCGGCAATCATGGGCAAGCCGCCTAATAATCCGGCAAATAAGTTGCCAACTCCAACGGCGGTTAGATCTTTATTAAGATTTGAATTGCGTTTGTAGGGGTCAAGTTTGTCAACCGCAGATGCGCTCAATAAGCTTTCCAGGCTGCCAACCAGCCAAATAGTGACGACGTTAATCCAGAATTCAACCTCGCCAATTTTTGAGAAATCCGGCAGAAAAGATGAAAAGCTTGCAGAAAAATTATTGGGTACAGCAACCAGAAATTTAGCTTCCAAAGGATTGACTTGTCCAAAGCCAAGTCCTATCAGCACCACAAGCAAGGGCGCTGGAATCATTTTCAGTGATTTTATATTAATAAAAGACCAAATAATCAATAAGACTAGGCCGCATCCGCCAATGACCGCTATGTGCGGATTTAGTCCTATAATGGAGTGCGGTACTTCGGCAATGACGCCTAACAGGCTTTTGGCGGCGGGCTTTACGCCAAGTAAAGTATGGATTTGTTTTGCCATAATGATGATGCCGATCGCGGCCAGCATGCCGTGAACGACAGAGACAGGAAAAAAAGCGCTTAATTTTCCGGCTTTAAACACGCCAAGCAAGATCTGCAAAACACTGGCAAAAATGATTGCCGCAAGCGTATAGTGGTAACCTGCAATATTGTCGCCCTGCCCCATACTCGTAACGGAGTCTAGAATCACTACAATCAAGCCTGCTGCCGGACCATTAATAGTGACAAATGAGCCGCTAATTCTGGAAACTACCAGTCCACCTATGATGGCGGTAATAATTCCAGCCATTGGCGGAAATCCTGATGCAATAGAAATACCCAGACATAATGGCAGGGCAATTAGAAACACTAGGAAACCGGAAAGTAAATCACTTCGCCAGTTTTCGATAAGTCCGGGTATGCCGGTATTCGGCAAGGCTAATGGGGTTGCTGTAGACATGATTTTCTCAATTAAATGTGGAAAGTTACAGTTAAGCAGTAATCGTGCCACCGCCAGTCTTGATTGGCTAAGACATGATTTAGTCCAAACCTGTTTATAAGTGGCCTAATGGTCTATAAATTCTCTTAAGTTACTTATGGTTTATAAGCACCGAAATTTGGTGCATTTAAACCGGGATATCCATTATGCTTCATTATAAATGATGATTTAATGATCAGCTAATTGTATAAGTTTTCAGCCCTAAGTTTGCCGGCAAAATAATGCGGAAGTGTGTTTTTTTGACGATAATTTTGGCTTAAGGCAGCGTGAAAGCTTATGATTTAACAATGATGACATAATAAGCGTGTAAATTTTACTAATTCGTCATTTAAACTGGTCTATTTGTTGCATACTTTTCTACACTACTTCTGTTCGCTTCGGTTTATGACAAAGAAACATTTTAAACCTCAATGTTTAAAAAATTTACGACATGCCTAGTCAAGCTTCTAAAAATAATGTGTTGTCATCTGCTTTTGATTTGGATGCCAGCATAAATCGTCTAGCCCACTGGTTGCCTATTCAAGGACCAATTAAAGATTTTATTCATCACAATATCTTGCATGCATTTCAGCATTTGCCGTTTCACGAAGGCTTGGCTGTTGCCGGCAAGCTTTTTGGCGCACGCAGTTACTTGCCTTTGGATGACTATGTCAAGTTGTACAATAATGGCCGCATTAAGAATTATGCGCTAAATTGGGCCATTGATAGGAGCGGATGTACCAAAGATGAGCAGCAGAAATTAAAAGTTACATTGTTTAAACCGGATAAACGTAGTCATTTTCCTCCGGTATCTTTAGCAAATCATGGGATTCGCAATGCCTGGCTGACAAAATTGGAGCTGAACCTAAACGCTTCCGTTCATCCTATTATGTTTCGCTTATTGTCGAATTATCTTGACCAGGGCATCAGCCGTTGGATTTTACCTAAAAACGGTGAGCGATTTTGGGATTGCGTTTTACGTCTAACCCAAAACAGTTTGATTCCGCTCTATCCTTTTAACGAGCCGGAAGTTAAGGAGTTATTAAATAAAAGTTTGGATGAAATTCTCATTGTTTGCCTGCAAAAAATCGTTGGTTCACAGGAACTTTATGATCAATACTTGCTGGAAGTTTTGCTTTCCCATCCCGGTTGGTCAGGCATGGTCAGGGTGATTGAAGAAAATCCTAATTCCTTACTAGCTCGGCGCATCATTTCGTTAAAAGAAATGCTGGCAGTTGAATTATTGTGCGAGCTGGCCATTATTAATATCAACAAACCGAATGGTTATGCCAGCATTGTAGATCTTTTGGATTTAAAAGAAATACCCTTGTTGAATGGCGAGCTGCTCACTCCTAAAATACCGCTTAAATTAAGAATTTGGCATGATGCCATGGAGTGGTCTTTACATACAGAATTGTTGGCGGCTATTCGAAATTTGCCGGCGCCATCAACAGCCAGTTCCAAACCGGCTCCGGCTGTTCAAGCCTTCTTCTGCATTGATGATCGGGAGTGCTCAATTAGAAGGCATCTGGAAGAAGTTGACTCAACGGTTGAAACATTTGGCGCAGCAGGATTTTTTGGTATTGATTTTTACTATCAAGGCCTTGATGATGCTTATCCGGTAGCTTTGTGTCCGGTAACAATTAAACCTAAACATTTGGTTCGCGAAGCCAGCAATGAATCTTCGACGGATAAAAAGATAAAGGGATTAGAGTTTGGTAAGATGCACTTTACTCCCCATTCCATGTTTCGTGGCTGGCTTTATACGCAGACACTTGGATTGGGGTATGCTTTTAAGATGGCCTGGAATGTATTTCGTCCCACTGCCAATCTACCGGGTATCATGAATTTAAGTGAGGTGGAAGCACATACTCACTTACATTTGCTTAGAGAGACTGACGAACCGAATGCAGATGGTCATCTATTAGGATTTTCCTTGCCGGAAATGGCTGACCGGGTTGGTGGTTTGTTACGCAATATCGGATTGACGCAAAACTTTTCGCCACTTGTGGTTGTTATCGCTCATGGTTCCAGCAGCGTTAACAATCCTCATTTTGCCGCTTATGATTGTGGCGCCTGTTCCGGGAAGCCCGGATCTCCGAATGCCCGGGCTTTTGCTTGGATGGCGAATCATGACGGAGTCCGGCAAATTCTCAGAGATCGTGGCATTGATATCCCTGAAACGACTCGTTTTGTTCCGGCAATGCATAATACCACTCGCGATGAAATCACTTATTTTGACGAGCAAGAACATGCCAAACACCTTTTAGAGGAGTTACAAGTCTTTAAAAAATCCATGCATGAAGCCTTGCAGCGTAACGCCAAAGAGCGTTGCCGCTGGTTTGAATTGGGACCTCACTCCCAATCTAATCAAGAAGCTCATCAACATGTGATTTCCAGGTCAGCTTCAATTTTTGAACCAAGACCGGAATATGATCATTCAAATAATCTATATTGTGTGGTGGGGCGCAGGTCTTTGACACGAAATCTGTTTTTAGACCGGAGATCCTTTCTGCATTCGTATGATCCTGACACAGATCCCAGTGGAGAAATTCTGGTTAAAATCATGTCAGCGATTTTTCCGGTATGTGGGGGGATCAATCTGCAATATTTTTTTAGCCGAATCGATAATTCCGTGTATGGTTCCGGAACGAAATTGCCTCACAATGTTATCGGTCTACTAGGGGTTGCTAATGGGGTTGAAGGTGACTTGCGAACCGGATTGACTCAACAGATGATTGAGATTCATGAGCCTGCGCGATTGTTAATCGTGATAGAGCAGTTTCCCGAGATCATAGATAAGACATTTAACTGTTTGCCTGGTCTTAAAGATTGGCCTGATCAAGAATGGGCGCGTGTGGTAGCTTGTATTCCCAATACTAGAGAGCTGTTTCTGTTTTCCAAAAATGGCTGGAGCGAAATTGATTTGCCGATTGAATTAAACACTCCAAAGGCCGAATCTACTGAGGAGATCATTGTTGTCCGGGATAAGACAATACCGGTGCATTATTTAACAGGAAGGAATTCATGAACTTGTTGTTGTTGGCTTGCCAGCTTATCCCTTTATTCGCGTTAATAATGATTTTTTTAAGCGATGGCAGCGAGAAAAAAATCACTAAAATCAGCTTTTGGCTAAGCCATGCCATGGGAATCAGTATTTTTAGTTTATTAGGGGTCTGGGCATTTTCCGGTTTTCCTGAACATGAATATTACTGGTTTAATCTTTATGAACAGGACGGCTTTACTTTTCCGGTGCTGTTTTATCTGGATAAAGTTTCGGCCGTATATTTATTTTGTGTTTGGACTATTTTTGCCGTCATTGTCAAATATTGCCGGGTTTATTTGCATCGAGAACTAGGATATAAACGATTTTTTCAAACTATTTTCGGTTTTGTATTTGGTTTGAATTTGATCATACTTTCCGGCAGTTTGGGCATTTTGTTTGCCGGTTGGGAAATTGTTGGGATTTCGTCGTTTTTATTGATTGCATTTTATCGGCATAGACCACAACCTATTCGCAATGCCTTGCGAGCTTATACTATTTACCGGTTTTGTGATGTTGGCCTATTATTGGCTGCGTGGCTTAGCCATTTTTTATTTCACGACAATTCGTATTTTGCAGCCTTGCCGAAACTGTTTGAAAGCGATGGCTTATCTTCGGTCAGTTATGCATCGTTGTCGATATTATCATGGTTGATTATTTTGGCTGCGTCCGGCAAATCAGCCCAATTCCCTTTTTGTTTTTGGCTGCCAAGAGCGATGGAAGGACCGACACCATCCAGTGCAATTTTTTACGGCGCCTTGTCCATCCATCTCGGGGTTTTTTTACTTCTGCGAACCATGCCGATTTGGAGTTACCAACTTCTGCCTAGGTTTTTTGTGTTCAGTATTGGTTTATTAACCGTTTTTGTAGCCAGTTTGTCAGAAAAAACCCAGTCTAATATTAAAGGTCAGATTGCATATGCTTCAATTGCGCAAGTTGGTTTTATGTTTATGGAGTTGTCTTTTGGTTTAGAATTATTGGTATTGCTGCATTTTATGGGTAATGCCTTTTTACGTTGTTATCAATTGCTGGTTTCGCCTTCAATTGTGGCGCATTTACTTCGGGTTGTTGGCGCCGTGGATAGTGGTTTTAACATAGTGAATACTGGTAATCTGGGTTTTTTACCGGCTTCTTTACGGGCTACTCTGCCGGAAGTGATACAGAATACTGTTTATGTTTTTGCGTTACAGGAAGGTCATCTGGAGCGTTTGGTTAAATCCATTTTATGGGATCCGTTAAAACGAATTGGCGCCAGCATCAATGTATTTGATTTTAAGTTGAAGCTTATCGCTGGCATTGCATTGCTTGGATTGGTTTATTTGTTTTCCGGAAGCGATGATGGGATAGTTAAAACCATGCTGTCCTTCTTGGTCGCGATAGCCATGGTTCTGACATCTTTAAGCGCCTTCAGCCAAAAACGCAGTCCAATCAGAGTCTGGAATGCTGTCGCCTTAAGCAGTTGTTTGGCCGGTATTGCGGTGTGGTTGATGAATGCCGCGGTTTGGATGGATGTCGTATTATTCTTGAGCGGTATTATTCCGGCATGGTTGCTGGGTTTATGGGTTTTAATGAGAATGCTGAAAAACGAAAACTTTGCAGAAGCGCCTTTTGTATTTCGTGCGATGGCGGAAACCAGACCAAAGCTTTCTTTGCTTTTGTTTTTAAGCTTTTTAGGCTTGATTGGTTTTCCGATAACTCCGGCATTTTTGGGAGAAGATTTATTGCTTTCTCATGCCAGTGATCAGCATCCGTGGTTTGCTCTCCCTATCACTATTACATTTGTGGTCAACGGCATAGCTTCAGCTAAGGTCTTTTTGAGATTGTGTATGGGCAGACCTTCAGAAATTTCCTATGTGGATGAGAAATAAGGGCTCCTCTAAAATTCAAATGTTTAAGCCGGACAAGGCGCAAGCAAAAAAATGCGACGCGCATATGAGTGATATGTTAGGAGTATTGTTTTGACCGCAACGCAGTATGGCAACGACAGTTGGATTTTTAGAGATGCCCTAATTATTTATTTAAATTTTCCGCATAGGATTAACAAACCTTGTAAAAGCGCCAGCGGTGTTGGCGGGCATCCGGTAATGGTTAAATCGACCGGTATGACATTACTGACAGCCCCACAACTAGCGTAAGAAATACCAAATTCACCGCCGCAAGCGCCACAGTCTCCAATTGCAATCACCCATTTTGGATCTGCGGTTGCCTCATAAGTACGTTTCAATGCAACTTCCATGTGGCGTGAAACGGGGCCGGTGACCATTAAAATATCGGCATGACGAGGTGAAGCCACAAAATGTATGCCAAAACGTTCAACATCGTAAAAGACATTATTGAGCGCATGAATTTCCAGTTCACATCCATTACAAGAACCGGCATCTACCTGGCGGATTGCCAAACTGCCACGAAAATGTTTATCAACAACTTGTTTTAGTGAATTGCCAATCTGTTCAAAAGTTTCATCATGAGCAGGTTTGGAGACTTTTTCAGTTAAAACACCGGTTTTAAGGATTTTGGCGTAAAGGTTCAGCATATTAAACCTCTTTATAAATCATGGCCGGAATAAGAGCCATTAACGGACTTATTGCACACCGGAAAATCAGGAACAATATTGCCTAACACCAGTTTTTCAAGTGCAGGCCAATTGATAACACTAGGATCTCTTGGCCAATATCGGCTAATAGTATTATTGTCTGAAAAACGAATAAAACATAATATTTCACCACGCCAGCTTTCCACAGCAGAAAACCCGGCAGCGCCAGCAGGCGGTATTTTCCATGTAACAGTTAGTTCTCCGGCTGGAATGCGATCCAGCATTTCTTCCAGCAAGCGCAAGGCAACACGTAATTCTTTATAGCGCACCCAAAGCCGGGAAGCCACATCCCCCTGATCTTCCACGGGGACTTTGACATCTAATTGGGTGTAAGGCGCATAAGCTGCGTCATGGCGAACATCAAAACTTTGACTGCTAGCTCGTCCAACAAAACCCAAGGCGCCTAGAGCAGTGGCAAGTTCGGGAGACAATATTCCGGCAGCCAGAAAACGATCCTCAAGTGAGGAGTTTTCGTCGATTATGGCCATGAGTTCATCAAGTTCCTTACACAAATATTTGATGGATGTTCTGATTTTTTTATCAATTTCCGGTGTCATATCAATAACGACGCCACCTGGCACAATTTTGTCCATTAGTAATCTGTGTCCGAAAAAAGCTTGATTCTCTCTTAACCATAACTCTCTGAGGCGGCCAAATTGATAAAATGCAAATGCAAAGCCAACATCGTTACACAATGCCCCCAAGTCCCAAAGATGGTTGATAACCCGCTCTCTTTCCGCCAAAATGCCGCGTAAAAAAGCGGCTCGTGTCGTAATTTCAATTTCAGCAGCGCGCTCCATAGCCAGACAAGCGGCCCAGGCATGACTGACTGTACAGTCACCGGAAACCCGGCCGGCTAATTTTGCCAAACTTGCAGGGTTTCGGCCTTCGGCTATTTTTTCTATCCCTTTGTGTATGTAGCCCAGTCTTTCTTCCAGATTCAGTACGGTTTCACCTATGGCCGTAAATCTGAAATGACCGGGCTCAATAATGCCGGCATGAATAGGCCCAACCGGAATTTCATAAACACTAGCTCCTTGGGCTTTCAAAAATGGATAGCTCTTGTCCGGTGGCGTTTCGGTATTGTTAACCCCACTAGCCGGAAAATCTTTGCGTAATG
>CAVUMJ010000365.1:0-12891 GCA_963741375.1 uncultured Pseudomonadota bacterium | reverse complement strand
TAGCGATCAACGACAGCAGCGCCAACATAGCCGCGAATCTGGATAGCCTGGAGAATTTGAGTTCCTCATACTCCTCGATCAGCCAAATCGGTAAACTGGCGCCGCTAGACATCACAATTTCTCAATTGATCAGAGATGCTACAGTGCTTGCTAAAATAGCAGGCAGTTATACTTTGTCTGTTTTTGATACCTGTACGAACATTGCTGCATATCTGGATTCCTTACAGGCTATTGGCGCCAATATTGCCAGCATAACTCGGACAGGAAGTGAAAGTTCCTTCAGTCTTTCAGCGTTACAAGTGAAAAATGATGCTGCAACACTGGCCAAGATTTCCGGGAATTTTAGTATAATGATTTCCGATACATCCGCGAATATCGCCGCTAGTTTGGATGCCTTACAGGGATTGGGCAATAAGCTTGTCAGCATAAACCAAACCGGTGTTATGGCGCCTTTATCAATTACGTTTGCCCAACTAAATAATGATTCTGCAGCTCTTGGCAAAATCAATGGATCATATAGTTTGGAGGTTAGCGGCGTAACAGCCGTCGGGGCTGCAACAATACAGGCAAATAGCCATGTCACGTCCATATTTGTTTCGGATGCCAGTGCAAATATTGCTGCGAATTTGAATACACTGCAAATTCTGGTTAACGATAACAAACTTGCCGGTATCACCCAAACAGACGTAGCTGCGCCGTTAACTCTGACAGTAGCACAAGTAACTGCTGACGCGGGAGTGCTGGCTCTATTAGGCCAATCGGGTAGCTATAGTGTGGCAATATCAGATACTAGTGCAAATATTGCAGCAGGTTTGGATGAATTGCAATCTCTGGGCTCTAGTCTGACCAGCATAGTTCAAAGCGGAACTATTGCACCGATGACGCTTACTGTAACGCAATTAAATAATGACCTTCAAGCTTTACAAAAAATTTCGGGTTCTTACTCAATTACAGTTTCAGATACCAGTACGAATATTTTAAGCAATCTTTCCAGCCTTGAAAGTAATTCAAGCCAAATTAACAATATCATCTTAACTGATTCATCTTCCGGGAATATTCCGACTCTCACGCTAACAGCTACGCAATATGCAAATTATAGTGATGTATTAGCGGAAATCAGCAGTCCTTATATTTTGAGCATAACAGGATCCGGTTTAGATGGAGTGATTAATGGTACTGGTAGTGTAATTGCAGCCTCAGAATTAGCTCCTATTACGATACGTGCGCCTTTAACGGCAACCGGACAAGTCACGTTGTCTGTTTATGCATCAGTAAATGGCGCCACGCCGATTTTTATGGGATCAGAAACAACGAATGGGGCAACATCGGTCCAATTTCTACCTACCGGATTAACCCCGCAACCAAGTGAAAGCATAAGTTATAGCGTAACGGCCAGTGATGCCAGCGGTTCATTGGGGGCGGGTCAGATAGAAATGACGCCTGGAGTTTTTTCCGGTGCGACAATTAGCCAGTCCTATGCAACATCGTTGGAATTCAAATTTTTGAGTGTTTCTGCAACCGGTATTGTGACAGGTTTACCCGGGAGTTATTCTTCATCGGCTTCCATTGATTATGTTTTAGTAGGAGCTGAAACCGGTGATGTGAGCCAAACTGTGTTTAATACTGCTCTAGGCAATTATCCGGTTTTACAGCAGTATTTTAATGCGGGCAAGGTTGAGGTTTATGGTGTTGATGGTCAAACCCAACCGGATGGGATAAATGTGACTAGTCCGGTAGCCACTACTAGCTCGGGTATGACCATACCAAATTTTGGCAATTCTTTGAATGCTGCACAAAATGCAATTTTGCTGAATATACCCAATTTAACCAGCGATACCGCCATCGAAATGTGGTCAAATAATAGTAGCAATAATCAGACTCTGCTAGGAACGCTGACACTCACCCCAACAGCTCCCTATGCTGGATTTAGCGGCAATAATTTAGTAAATCTTTTGTATTTTGATTTTGGAGCTACCTTAACTCCGGCTAATATAGTGGCAGGCGCCTATCAAATATTCTTTACGGATACCAGCGGCGATAATACCGGTAGTCCGGGGCAAGCCATACCAGGTTTACAGGTGGGTATTCCTTCGCCTTTGGGCGGAGCAGTCACAATGTCAGCAGCACCTTCAAGCAGCGGAGCGGGAGCTATTACGTTGGAAGTTGGAACTGTTGCGCAGATAGCTAACTACGCAGCAAATACATCCAGTGGCGCTACCTGGTATTTGATTGAAGATAGCACCAGTAATATTCGCAATGCCGAAACTGATTTAACCGGCGGCAGTTTAACAGCCTGGAACCAGTTAGTTTCCGGGAATGCAATTATCGGCGCTTTCACAACAGATGGCATAGCTCCGCCAGGAGTAAGCAGTTTTAATGTGCAGCCTGACACAGCAATTCAAATCGGTTCCAGTCAGAATTATATTCAGAACTTAGGCGGCGTTAACACATTGCAAGTTCACAGCGTATTTGCAGTGCAAACAACAGATGCAGGTGTCAGTCATAGTATCCAATTGTTTGATAATGGTCAGGCTTTGAGCGGCGTACTGAATCTGGCTTCTGATGGTTCCGGAGCCTTGGCGGTTTCTTTGCCGAGCGGTGTGCAGTTAAATAACGGAGATGTGATAACGGCAAAGATGGATGGCAACAGTGTTGGACTAGGTATTGTGCCTCCGGGTGGTGGAGCGCCGACAAATTTTGTGAGTAACGGCATCAACATATGGGCAGGGACAGTCAGTGAACTGCCTACCAGCTTGTCTAAAATTGAAAGTAATACCCTATACATATTAGAAGATAGCGCCGGTAATTTGGCTGAATTGGGAGCGTCATCAATCCAGACAGAAGTTGCTTTGGCTTTGGCGGCCAGTGGCAATCTTACTTTTCAGGTCACAGGCGGTCAGCTTTCGGCCCAGCAGCAGTATTTAATAGAACAAAACAATCTCGATATTTTAAATGTATCACCAGTGACTATAGTCGATACTTTGACTGGTCTGGCTTATGTGCCAATTCTAAATGCCGGCGATAAAATGGAAATTAATGACGACATGGCTCATTTGAGCTATTCGGGCTCAGCACTTTCATCATACTTTGAAAGTCTGCAATTGGCTTCGCCGCCAATAGAAAATACCGTGATATTGACCGATAATCTTGCAAATTTGATGAATACCGTAAATCAAACCATAGTGCAAGCTTCTTTATCAGCAAATTTATATTCTCTGGCTGGAATAGTGGTTTCAGATACATTAGCCGATTTTACATCCGCCAAGTCTCAACTTAGCTCGGATTTCTCAATACTGCAACAGTTGGATAACAATTCCACCAGTTATGAGGTGACTGATAATTTGGCCAATCTCCAGCAATCGAATGGTGGTCTGACTGCGGCGGTAACCACATTTTTGAGTGCTGATCCGAATAGTTCAGTGCAGCTAGCCGATAACGTGGCTAATCTGGAATCCGCATACAACATGGGCGCCGCAAATAACGACTTGGCAAAATTAGCTTCTGAAATTTCTAATGGAATAGCAATAACAGTTGAAGACAGTATCGCCAATATTAGTTCATTGATGGGATCAATCAATGAAAGAGGCTTATACGCTCAAATTAAAGATATTATAGTCAACGATAGCGCACAAAATATCTTGAGCGCATTACAAAATGGCGCGGCTAACAATCCGGTGTATCTTGCCAGTAATCTGGAAATAACCGATTCCTATGCCAATATACAAGCAGCGGTAAACTCAGACTCGAACTTGCTGGCGGAAGTATCAACAGTTAATATCACCAGTGGACCGAAAAATGGCAGTCAAGCTCTGACAATTGATGTTACTAATAAAGGTAGCGGTAATTTTTTGGCAATTCCGGAATTGCTATTACCTTTTATGAATGGCAATCTGAATGCAACGGAAGCAAAGGATAGTTCAGGTTCCGGCATATTGGTGACAATTAATGATACTTCGGGCCATTCTATTTCGATTGATCTGGTCGGTGTTACAGATGCCACAATGAACAATGGAACCGGCCAATACACCAACGGCGGCTGGTATCATGTTTAACCGATGAAGCTTTAATATTTTTAGACGGACTTTCAGGATGATGGCATGGTTGTTATATACTAAGCATGCCTAGTAATAAGTATATGGTAAGCTGAAGGCTGCCAAGGGAAATAACTGGATTGTTAGTTACTGAGAGTTAGGCTGAAATTCAGGCACGAGTAGTTTTAAAATAGAAAGAATATTATTCTGATCGTGTTGGCGGCAAGCAATTTCCAGTTCTTCTATATGATTTGACCATTCCTTGCTGTCATACAATCTGGCTTTGGCCAGGCGTAATTTTTCATGGCCGGTTTCCAATAATTTTTCCTCATCGTGAAACAGCTCTTCATAAAGCTTCTCGCCTGGCCGTAAACCGGTAAATTTTATTTCAATATCTTTTCCCGGCTCTTTTCCGCTCAGGCGTATCATTTGCTCGGCAAGGAAAGTGATTTTAATCGGTTTTCCCATATCCAGCACATAGACTTCACCACCTTTTCCAACGGCTTCGGCTTGCATAATTAACAGGCAAGCTTCCGGAATGGTCATAAAGTATCGTGTAATTTCAGGGTGTGTAACTGTAATTGGACCCCCTGCGTTAATTTGTTCACGAAATAAAGGTACTACGCTACCGGCTGAATCAAGCACATTTCCAAACCGCACGGTGGTAAATCGTGTAGAGCCGGATCTATCAAGGTTCTGGCAAAGAATTTCGGCAGCTCTTTTGCTGGCGCCCATTACATTTGTGGGATTCACCGCCTTATCGGTGGATATCAGTACAAAGCGAGCCACGCCGGCAGAAATTGAGGCTTCGGCCAGTATTTTGGCGCCAATCAAATTATTATGCACAGCTTCTCTAACCTGAGATTCAAGCAAAGGCACATGCTTGTATGCCGCAGCGTGAAAAATAATCTCAGGTTGATGATTTTTGATTAGCTTCGTCACTGAGGCGGCATCAGTTACGTCTCCTAAAACCGGCAGGTGCTGCAAGTCAGGATAATGCCTGTTAAGATCAGTATCGATTTTGTATAAATTGAATTCGCACTGGTCAAATATAATCAATTTCCGGGGTTGTGTTTTCGCTAATTGCTTACAAAGTTCAGAACCTATTGAACCGCCACCGCCGGTGACCAAAATCACTTTATCCTTCAAATTGGCCTTAATGCTTGCCCAATCAAGTAGAACCGGATCGCGTCCCAAAATATCTTCAATGGAAACCTTTCTTAGATTGGCGGTAGTAACAGCTCCGCTTAGTAATTCCTTGACTGAAGGCAAAGTCTGAAAATCTACCTGGCTGGTTTTACAAGCGTCAAAAATCCGTTGCATTTGTAAATCCCCGGCAGAAGGAATAGCTATTAAAATTACTTCAATTTCCCATTGTCTGACTAGAAATGCTAACTGATCAATCTTGCCAACTACACGAATACCTCGAATTTCCCGATTTTGCTTACTGGGATCGTCGTCTACAAAAATAATAGGCAGATAGCCACTATTAGGATTCGACAACAAATCTCTAACCAACATCTCGCCAGCCGAGCCGGCTCCGATTATCAAGGCTCTTTTGCCTAAATGCTCGACAAATGCGCGTTCTTTCCAAAAGCGATATATAAAACGCGGAATACTTAAAAATGCCAATAGATTTAACGCATAAAGAGGAAGTACTGAACGAGGGACATTCTCAAGTCTATTGTAAAGAAACAAAGAAATAGAAATAAGGAATATTCCGGATAAAACAGCTTTGGCAATCCGGATTAAGTCAGGCATGGAAGAAAATCGCCAAACTCCTCTGTATAGGCCAAAGTACCAAAACTGACAGACTTGTACTGCGATGATAAACGGCAAAAATAGAAATGCCGTATAAAAAAACTCATCAGGTATGGTTTGCAGATTAAAACGTAGCCAATATGCTCCAAACCAGGCAAACGGAATCATGAATAAATCATGCAAAAATATATTGGTGCGCGAGCGGAACTTAAAAGTCATGGATTTATTTCGGCAGATTGTCCGGCCTTAAACCGGAATTCAAAACATGCCAATGGTAAATACGCTAAAAATAAGCCTTGCCAGGCAAAGGCAGAATGAAAATATACCCAAATTGCAATAGGCAATAGCCAGAACAAATTAATTGCCCAACAGCCTAGCAGTACCGCTAAATGACCAAAACGTTTGGCTGATCGTTGATAGGCATGCAAGCAATGCGCTTCAGACCAGTTTTGTCCGGTCAAAAAACGTACGGATAAGGTATAACTGGCGTCGACTATAAAGAGACCATACAAAATCAAGCCGCAAAACAGCAAAACAGAGGAGAGTTGGGATGCCATAAGAATTAGTAAGCCAAGCACGAGGCCTAAAAAACCGCTACCAACGTCCCCCATAAAAATACTGGCTTTAGGCCAATTCCAAAACAAAAAACCTAAACTGGCAGCCGCCAAACTGAAAGCAATTTTAAATAGACCTGAATCAATATAAAACAAAAAACCGGCTAAGGCTGAAGACACAAAAACGGCTTCAGATGCGGCTATACCGTCAGTACCGTCCATAAAATTGAACAAATTTAAAAACCAGACCAGCAAAATTGTTTCAAGCAAAAATCCAATCCAAACAAAATTAGTTATTTCCATAGTCAATAATTTGTCGAAAGGAGTGGGTAGCAATACCAAAGATGAACCTCCGGCAAAGAATAATGCGGATAATGCGGTAACAATATGAACCATAAAGCGCCATCTTGCTGCAACATGGGTATGGTCATCTATAAATCCAATAATGGCGACCATCAGGCAGCATACTAAGGCGGCAAAGCGAGACCAGTTGAGTTCCTCGAGATAAAACAAAACGACACAAGCAAAAATAAAACTTAACACTATAGCTAAGCCACCTCCGCGGGGCGTAGGTATGTTGTGGGAGCTTCGCTGGTTAGGCATATCCAAAACATTGTTGGACAAAGCATAATGCCGGATTAACTTTGTCGACACCGAGGAAAAAAATAACACAAGTAAAAAAAACAAGAACACGCTAGGTCAAATTAAGAAATTGAATAATGTCAGGCAAGCATTGCCGAAGAGTATATTTAGGGCGAAACCCCAATTCATTACTGATTTTAGCAGACGAGTAACAGGCTGACTCAGTTAATTTTCTTAAACTATCGCTGTCTAAAGAAAAACGTTTCCTGGTTAGCCAGCCAATGCCGTCTCCGAATTTAGCGGCAGCGTTTAAAAAGGCTAAAGGCATATACCAGTTTTTGAGAGGGATACTTAAGGAATGGCAGATTAAATCGTAAAGTTCACGAGTTGAATAATCCTGTTGATCGCTCACAATATAGACTTGTCCATTGCTAAGAGGATTTCTCGCTGCCAAAACTGCGGCTTGAACTACATCTTCAACATGCACCATTGACCGGCGGTTGTGCAATTCCGGCAGTGGAGGAAAAAATCCCTTTTTGATAGATTTGATCATGCGCGGCAGATTGCCTTTTTCTGTATTTCCGTAGACCATACAGGGACGGATGACAACAGAATGTTGAGTAAATCCACCATACAAGACTAGTTGTTCAGCCGCAAATTTTGATTCCCCGTATGGGGTGTCGGCAGGGATGGATATGGTTTCGTCCATGGGTTGAACGTCAGAATCCCCAACAGCTTTAACACTGCTAAAAAAAATAAAACTTCTCACCCCGGAATTTTTTGCTGCTTTTAACAGTTTAAGCGTGCCTTGAGTATTGATAATATTGTATTCGGCTTGATCTTGTTGATGTTCGGCTAAAGCATGCGCTTTGCCAGCCAAATGAAAAATGATATCTATATCCTGGCATAAATCGTTTGGAAAATGATCAACTGTCAGATCTACAACCCGGTTATCTTTCGAATTAGCTGTTGCTGATCTACCTGCAGTGCGGACTTGATATCCTTGCGTTTGCAAGTATTCGCAAAGCTTGCCGCCAATAAACCCGCTCGCACCGGTTACCAATACTTTACCTTGCATAAGGAATAATCATAAGTTTTATTATTCTGGAAAAAGTCTATCCGTTGTAAATTAAGGATTGCAAACGATTAATTTGGCTTTAAATAGCGCTGCTAAATATTCTTTTTTGCAGCATATTCAGGAAACGTTGCTAAGAAAACAATTCAAAAGATGGGTTATTATATAAGGAAGAAGGAACAAAAACATCTTACTTTACTTGAACTGCCTGAAGCTGAGATAAGAACCAAATATTGTTATGATTCATACGTTGAGTTAGATGCTAAATAACTGGAGAGAAAATGCGAATTGTCTTTGATGTTTATGAGCTGACCCCTGGACAAGGTAAAAGTATTGGGATTTATAATTATGCGAAATATCTTCTTCAGGCATTAGCCAGAAACATTGAAGCAGGTATGGAAATTATTGTTTTTTGCAATCCATTAAATGTAGCCGATTTTACCGTTGACCATCCGGCTTTTAGCACGCGAATATTTACTTCTACCTCAAACAAGTTTTCCAGATTACTTTGGTTCTTCCTAATAGCATCGTTAAAAGTAAGAAATGTAAAAGCCAACCTATATTTTTCTCCTAAAGGCTTTCTTCCGTTTGGAATCAAACGTCTAAATCCTAAAATTAAAACCGTAGTGGTAACTCATGATTTGATTCCATTATGGTATGCAGAACATTACCCAGGTTATTTTGGCCGGGCAGAAGAGTTATTTATCAATTATTTTATTTCCGCCAGTGCAAAATCGGCGGATAAGGTCGTTGCTATTTCTCAAGCAACTGCAGATGATATTGAACAGAGATTAGGACGCAAGCATGATGTGACTGTTGTGCATAATGGCATTGAGATTGTCCCACCTGGTCCAAAACCTTTTGAAGAAGCGTATTTGTTTGCTATGACTTCAGCTTTGCCACACAAAAACAGTGCGGGTATTTTGGCGGCATATAAGGCATACCGAGGTCTAACAGATCAGCCACTACCTTTGTTTTTATGTGGTGTGCAGGACTGTAGTGATGAGGGAGTAACCATACTATCAAAACTTGATAATTCGACCTTGCACGCCTATTACGCATATGCCAGTTTGTTCATTTTCCTGTCACGTATTGAAGGTTTTGGTTTCCCGCCTGTAGAAGCTTTGGCGCATGGCACGCCAGTCATTTGCAGCAATATTTCTTCGTTAAGAGAAGTATCCAAAAATTTAGCCAATTTTGTTCCTCTTGATGAACCGGAACTGATAGGCGCCACAATCGTTAAATTACTTGCTCAATCAGACACTGAAAGTCAGAGGAACGAAAGAGTTAATATCTTAAAATATTATACTTGGGATTCCTGTGCTAAAAAAATCATCGCGCTGTTTAAAAATTAAATTAAAATGCAGCAAAGTCCAGGGTCATCAGTCGCCTAAGAATAATTTATTCTTTTCGATAAAAATGTTTTTTAGTGTTTAAATATTAATTATCTGAAGGAACATAAAAAGCCGGTGTTGCCGTTTTTCCGGGAATATAATCATCCAACAGAGGTAGCAAGTCTTTCATGAATGTCTGGATCCGCTGATCCGCAACACTGATATCCTCAGATTTATTGATTTCAGTAATCAGTCGTATCAAAGAACCATCCGTTCTATTCTCCATCATGGAATCTAAAAAGATATACCACTTCATTTTAATTTCATCAGTTAAGATTCGGCCGCGTTGTTGAAACCAGAAATAGACTAGCTGTTTACTTTCTCCGCTTTCAATAATTGCCCGGTCAACCTTTAATGGTTCTCCATCAATTTTAAAATTCGGCAGATTTAATTCTTCAAATAAAGTAATGCGCCAACCGGACCCGGAAATGCATGTGCGTGGTGAATGAACTCCGGCTCCTTTACGTTGTGACTGGTAATACGCACTATAGAAGTTAATTTTGTCATTTGTTTCCGTTTTAACGTAATTCATCATGACATAGTCTGTCAGTTTGAGTTCATCCAGATAAGCCTGGCCGAGATATTCATTTTGACCATGCCAGGAGGCAATTTGAGATGGAAAGCTTAAAAAATCCTTGCGTTGCGGAATTATATCCACTCTGGTGTTAAGCTTTTCTGAAAGCCCACCACCAATGATAAGAACTAAAAAAACAGTATAAATTGAACTATTTAGTGCTTTCGCAGCAGTTTCTGTTCTAACAAAGGTGCTCCAATCGTCAGGAATCTGAACCAGTTGGTTGAATGCAAGCGGTTTACCGCTAAGTCGGCTTAATATCCACATTTCTACAAACAGCAGTGACATGCATAACAAAAAAACCGCCCATCCTTCAAAGTCATGCAAGAAACCTTCCGCCATGCTTTTGCCCCAATAATTTACCAGTACCCCAATCACGCCAATTCGAAAGCTATTCATAAAAATGGTTAGTGGCGCTGATGATAAAAAGATTAACAGCTTTTGCCAAAAAGGGCCTTTAAACAAATAGGCGCATAAAAAAGCCAGGCTGGATAAAGGAAACAGATATCGCAAACCACTACAGGCATCTACAACTTGTAATTTATATCCGCCAAGGTCAATGACATTTCCTTCAAGATAGACCAAAATATCGCAAGCCCGGATGAACTCGACTCCTATCCAAGAAGAGATCAATTGCAATTTTGCCGATAGGGAATTTAAAACAAAATTCGGCAAGGGCACCATGAAAAGCAAATAAACTAAAGGCACAAAAGCGATTTTCAATCCTTTTAAGCCAAATGCTGAAGTGAATAAGCCGGTTAAAGCAAATACTAAAGCATACTCTTCAAATACTTTAATGGCGGCAAGGTTTCCAAGCAGAAGCAAAGCTATCCCAAAACCTAGAATCAGCAATCCTAAAACCGAATCTTTAAAATTTGTAACAAGCGCCAGTTCAGATTTTCTAAGCCATATAAAATAGACAGAAATACACGGAATAAAGAATCCATGACTATATTCTTCAACATTAGACCAGATTGAAAATAATTGTTCTAAAGCGGAATGAAATACCAGGCAAAGCAGTAGTAATGAAATACTCCAGACCAGCCAGATAATATTGGGATTGACCGGTTGTATAGATATTTGATTTTGATTGGAATTAGTCATAACTACATTTAGTTGAAAAGGCTAAGCAAAAATGTTTCGATAAAAGGTTTAAAATTCATTCCGGAGAATGTAGATAGTTGTAGTTTTCAAAATGATTTTATGCCTGTTTTTTATAATTATTTGAGATTTTCTATAGGCTAATTGTTAATTTGGCATAAATCATTTTCAGTAGGAATTAGCGAGTTTTAAGCTAAAATCAACCTTTTAGTCTAAACATAATATATTAATTTTATATTACACAGCAATTTTGCTTACAACATTAGCTTATAAGCACTTAATCATTCATTCCTGGATTTTGTCTGGTCTCAGAGCTTTGGAATGGTCTGTTTGCCCGGGTGCCGGAGTCAAGCTTACAGGGATCTGCCGCAGTTCCCTTCGACAGTTATCCGGTAATAAAGTTTGGAACTAGTTAATATGAAATTTATTCCAATTTTTTGTTGCACCGCTTAAGCATCATAATAAAGACAAACTGTTCAGCCCATCATAACAGGAGCTTATAAATCTTTGCTGATTTTTATAGATTCAAATCTCTGTTGTCGTGTGGACGAAGTTTAACAACTTCTATTGCTTCCGCAATGGCTTGACTTACCATCAAACTCATTTCCTCAAAGTTCAGTTCGGTAAGTTTTGAGCTTTTGTCTACAGTGCTGCGGACATAACAAGGCGGTAATTTATTCAAGGCAAGACAAGCTACATCTTCAATAAACGCTTGGCTAATTGGTATGTCAATGTCCCGTGGGTTAAGCGTAATTTTCCAAAGTTGATCTGTGACAAGTCTTTCAAAGTAGTTATTGATATCCAGCATGCTGTTACCTCATATAGTTTAGTTAAGAGGCTGTCCGGGATTAGAAAACCTACTGCGGAAAAACTCTTTTGGCCATATTTTCCGCGTATTTTCGTTCATATAGCGCTACTATTGTGCCTCAAATACGCATAAAATCTGACTCAAAATGGCTTTCCCTCGCTACGGTTTCAATTCTCGGACAGCCTCCTAGAATATTGGAAAATAGGTTTATCCATGTGATCAAAATTAACAGAGGTTACAACACAACATCAAAAATTCAAGTTAGGATTACAGTATTTTGCAAAGAATGGAGTTACATTCCTTGTTACAATACATTTAGGTAAATTATTCCACAAAAACACAAAAAAGATCATGCGTTTATTATTGGTAGAAGATGACGCCATACTTGGTGATGGGCTTAAGGCCGGTTTGGGCATGGAAGGTTATGCGGTTGATTGGCTTACAGATGGCAAGCAAGCCGATGAGGCGCTCAGGTTAAATTGCTATGATTTGGTAGTTTTGGATTTAAATCTACCGCGCATGGATGGTATGAGTATTTTAAAAGCCATGCGTAAACGCAAGGATCTGACCCCGGTTTTGTTGTTAACTGCTCGCGATGGCGTGATGGAACGCGTGGCCGGCTTGGATAGCGGCGCAGATGATTATGTTTCAAAGCCTTTTGATTTAGCCGAGATTTGTGCACGGTTACGCGCTTTGAGCCGTCGGCAGGATGGGCGTAATTTGCCCATCCTGGAACATAAAGGCGTCAGTGTTGATCCTGCGGCGCATCAAGTGTTTTATCAGGGTAATTCTGTAGAGTTGTCGCAAAAGGAATTTGAAATTCTCAATTTTCTAATGAGCCATATTGGTCAGGTTAGTTCAAGAGCCAGACTGGAAGAAACTTTATATGCCTGGGGTTCGGAAGTCGAAAGTAATGCGGTTGAAGTGCATATTCACCACTTGCGAAAAAAACTTGACGCCAATTTTATTCGTACCATACGGGGCGTTGGCTACATAGCGATATTAAGCGTA
>CAVUMJ010000364.1:0-7864 GCA_963741375.1 uncultured Pseudomonadota bacterium | reverse complement strand
GCTCCAATCCATATTGTAAAATATTTAAGGCGTAATAGGTGTTAAACTGCAAAGCCGGATTGGTGATCTCCAGTTTTCGGGTATTCATCCATGCCCGAACTCTAAATGCGTGTGGCGTATAGGTGCTAGGCAGCTCATTGGGATAACTGAAAATCAATTTTGAGGCGGACTCTTTCCAATGATTTTTATAATCATCCCGCAACACCGTTGATGGCAAAAAAACCTGGTCAATGTTGTTAATATCGGCCTCTACCTCAGCTAAAATGGCTGACTTGTTTTTTCCCGGCCAAATTACCACCGCGCCAAGATGACCGTGACTTTTAATCAACTGCTTCCAGTCGCTATGAAATTGATCCAGGTTTGCAACGGCAAAATTCTCAATTGGCCAATTATTAGCCGTATTTAAACTTTGAGTGAAAACTTTAGCAGGAATAGCGCCTTCTGCTTCATCAGCATAAATTTGGATAATAGGCTGAGATTTTTGTTTCGCGATATATTGGGCTATAACTTTAGCCTCTAATGTTAACCCTTGATTAAAATACACTGAATAATGGTTTACTTGATCAGTGACCGGTAATGGTGTAAACGGAAACAAGCTGGGTAGTTTGTTTTTCTCGCAAAACTCATGTATGGGTTGCCAACTACCATCGACCATTCCGCTGATTAAGGCAAAAACCGGCTGTTGCCTATAATAATTTGCCAATTCATTCGGCCATGCATCAGGGTTGTCCGAAAGTTCCCAAACCACATGTTTCCAGATACGAAAGCCTTTGGCCAGATCGGAGCGGAAATTGGGTGAAAAATTAGGGTGATTCTGATTGCCGACCGTTTCAAAATTTAACCAATCCACATATTTGGTAATGGTTGACAGCATGACGTTTTTATCTGTGGTATTGACACCTTTACTAACGACCGTCGCAAAATAAATGGAATGGTCATCAACACCAGGATCATTTTGAATCGACAGCTTTTTTAGATACTCCGCCAAGGCTGCCATATCGCTGTCGCTGAATTGATAGCGCGGCATCAAGGCGCTTAATGTTCTGCCTGCCGGGTCAACACCCTCTTGTACGGCCTTGGATAAGCTTTCCAAGTCATAAGCCGGCCGAGGATTAACCGAGCGCATTCTTGCCCAAAAAATGCTAGACTGTCTTTCCTTAAATAACTTTTGAAAGATATCCGAACGTTCGCCAGTACGTGGGTTAAACAGACTGACGCCAGTAATCGGCAACACATAATTACCGCCTTCACTGGAACCGTAACCACTGCGCCGGTGACACTGGGCACAGTTAAAGTGGGCATCCTTAAATTCGATATCGCCTTCGGTTTTTCCCTGTAAAGGTTGACCGGACAGATCCAGCCCCTCTATAAAAATACGTTCGCCATTCCGTAGGTTATCTTGGTTATCAACACTTTCCCCCCAACAAACACTATTAACCAGCAACAACCCGATAAACAGAAATTTCATTTTGGCCTGATCACTCGCATAGTTAAACAATGTTGCAGTCATAAGGAAGATGTTAATAAACGCAGTTCAAAAGGTTGCCGAGTTACTCAGAGGCAATCACACCCATCATTATTTTATACTCTTCCAGCATATTATTTTTACTTAAAAGTCCTTCCAGACGTATCCAGTTCGAGCCGGCGCCACGCCTTAAAAACGTTAATGATTTATGCGACATTTTGTTATTTGCTGGAAAAGTGGCGTCGAAAGCATTTAAAAGACTCTGTACGTCAGCTTGCTTGCCGGTCAAAAAATACCAGTTTTTCCCGGATTTAAAGCGTTTAGCGTATTCTTGCAGCTTTTCGGGCCTGTCCTCTTCCGGATCTATCGAAACGGAGATAAGGCGATAGCCGCCAGGAAATTGCGCATCCAAATCGGGCTGAACGACCGAAAAAGAGGCGCTTAAAATCGGACAGATGGTTGAGCACGTTGTAAAGACGAATTGCAACATGACAGGTCCACCATAATTAATGGTTTCAAGTAAATTAACTTCCCGGCCTTCTTTGTCCATCATTTGAAGTTTGGGAACAGCATAGGCTGCCTCAGTTCGTGAGTATTCATGGACCAGGGGAGCTGCCGACTCATTAGCTATTGCAGGTGAGACGCCGAGCAATAACACGGCGCTCAACATCATGCGACTAAAATTTCTGAAGCAAAACAAAGTTTCTCTCTCTAAAAAAGTTAAACGGAAATTTGTTTCTACAACAAACCCCGTTTAACATTTGAATTATCTAAATAAAAGATTAAATGACATTTTTAGTTTAATGGACAGACCAAATAGCTGTTTCGTGATGCAATGGATCAAATTGATATACACGTAAACGTCGGCTAGGCTCATAGTTAAACTGCATGGATATCTTATGAACGCCAGGCACTGTAGCGTTTCCACTACCTGTTGCAGCAGGAGCAATAATCAACTTGCTGTAAAGTGTTGGATCCTTTGGCGAACCAGCCGGCATACCGGCGCTTACCCACCAATGATCACGTCCGAAAGTAAACCATTGCCCTGATCCACCAATGGCTTGGGTCGATTGGAAGGTATTTTCGTAACCACGTCTGCCGCCAAAATCCACACTAAAGTAAGCGTGATCGAAATAGTCACCATTAATTAAAGTGATGTTGGCCGTGATGCCTCGGGTTTTCCAGGCATCCCAAGTCACTTCGGTCGGTTCGTTGAAGCCTTTCATGTGACCATAAATTGTGTTATTGGCATAGAAAAGAGTCCAATCGCTATTCGGATCTTCGGTTACCCCATCCGGTAAGGCCAGACGATTTCTCGCCTGATCAAAAGCATGGTTCAAAGCGGTAATATCGGCAACTGACGCCTGATTGGCGCCTTGAATTTTATACAGCAAATTCCACATGCGTTTTTCAGGAGCCAAATCACTGATCATACCGATAGCCGTTAATTTAGTAGCCTGGGTTGCTCTAGGGTTAGTGCCGAAAACCGTTTGTTCCCACTGCGGCAAGGTTTTTCCAGCCAGATATTTAAGCGCATTCTCATTAACCTGCGCTTTTGGCGGATGTTTACGCCAACCCCAGCTATAGCTCAGGTTGTAATATTTACCTGAAGTCATGGCGATATCATAAACTGTTCTGGTGCCATCATTCATTGGGAAGAAGGTTTGATCCATCAAGATATGCGGCATTGGCGGCATAGGCAATCCCGCAGGTGTTAGAGGACTGAGCGCGGGATCATCGGTATACATGACCATAGGCGCGAAGTCGTCTTGTCCGCGATTTAACGTGTCAATGGTATAGTGAATGGTCCAAGGCACGGTTTTAACCGCAGTAGGGTCTATGAATGCTGTATCTGACTCAATACGATCTTCAAACCAAATTTGATGGACATTAACCACGCCGCCGATCAATACTCCGTTAGCGTCATAGGTTGGTTGAACCACTTGAATTTTGTTTGGTCCATTATAATGTAACAAGGGAATTCCACTATAAACACGGGTTGACAACGATTTACCTTTTAAGGTGTCGTTTGCAAGCGGATTACCCTCCAAAACATCGATAGCAGTTTGCACTGCCGCCGCATCTTGTCCTTGTGATTCTTTAATCAGTTTATAGGCTGTTCTTAGATCATCCCAAGGTGAGGTTTTATCGATCAACGTCACCGTTGGAGTTGGATGCAGATTATATGGATTAGACGGTGTAGAAGGTAAGGTATTAGGCATTTCGACACCGTTACCATCACACATATTCATATACTGTGTAGGTATTAAATTACTACCTGGTGGATTATTAAACGGATCCTGTTGCGGAAAAATCGTATTTTGCGGCGTAATAACCGTTGTCGTTAATCCGTCAGGAGAAACCGTTACCGAAGCCGGACCGGGTCTTGGTTGAGGAGGCACACAAGCAGCATGCGCCATCGATATACCACAAAAAGACCCGATGATCGCTAACAGCAATCTTTTGTGATTGTGTTGTTGTTTTAACATAGTTGACACCATTCCTAAAAATTCTCTTATAAAACTGGTAATAAAAGTCGAGGCCGTTTAAACATTGCCACTAGCCAGTTTTGCCGGACCAGCGCGCTTAACTGCGTTGCCGGCTTTTTGTCCGTTTTGCACCCAGCCCACACGGGTTACCGCCATGGTTGGATCAGACTCGATAGCAAAAGCGCCCCATAAGCCGACACCACCATTACCGTAGTGAGCCATACGCAGATTAACGCCGCCTTCATGGTGATGATGATTAGAAAGATGCTTGCCAAAACGATCTGTAATTTGTTTGGCGCCATCATTTGGACTAAGTAAATGCCATCCTGCCGGAATAGCATGCTCCTTGGCATAAGCAGCCAATTTTTCAGGTGTATCATTTTCAGGGTCAATACTGATCGAATACAGGTGGACCTCTTTGCCCAACTTGCCTCCCAAACTCTGCGCAACTTTAGAAAGATTTTCTAAAGATGAAAATTGCGCTTGGCTATCCAGGCTCATAAAATGCAACATGACCACTTTGTTACGGATTAAATCAGTATAAAAATTGAAGACTTCGCCAGTATGCGATGTCAAAGCAACATCGGGGAAACTATTTCCACCGCGACCTTGGGTCGCAGGCGGTAAAAAGGCTTTTTCCAACCGGTTTCTTAGGTGTTTTTTACTATTCATTGCTACCTCTAGATAAAATTAAATTTACAAAGTCCACAGGGATTGCTTAATCGCCTTGACCACGAGGCACGATATCCCAACGTAGCATCATCGCGTGATCTTCATGGACAACGTTATGGCAATGCAAAACGTATTTACCCGTAAAATCGCGCCAGCGCATGAACAATTTAATTTCATCATTTGGTCCTAATAACGCCACATCTTTTCGAGAATGCAGATAGCTATCTGGCGGCACTGGTTTGCCATTGATTTCTAAAATTTGAAACTCTTCGAAATGGCTATGGATAGGATGCATCCAGCTGTCGCCAGCATTTCTGAAGGTCCAAATTTCCGCGCTACCTTCTTCAATTAACACATCAGGACGGTTTGGATCCATCAGTTTGCCGTTGATTGTCCATAAACCATTGGTGTAATCAAATACAAACAAACGTTCCTTTCTGACTTCAGCAAGATTAATCGGAGGTAAATCACGTAATTTTGCAGGAATTTGGCTAGGGTCCGGCGCCGTGGCGGCAACAACGCGGAATTGCATGATTTTATCCGGATTAGCCAGTGTTCGACCGGTCCAACCTGCGCCATCCTGACGAATTTCCATATGATTAATCAAGTACAGATAATCACCTGGTTGATATTGAGAAAAATCGATAATAATATCATGCCGGTTTGCAGGCCCCATTCTGACAGTACTGATATTTAATGGCGCCGGCAACATATTTCCATCAGTTGACAGCACATAAAACCCTTCATCAGTACCGGAGAGAGTACCGTCTGCTTGACCGGTTTGAAAAGCAATGTCATAAATTCTTGAAGGACCGCCATTCAACAAACGGAAACGGTATTTACGCGCCTCAACGACTAAATAAGGCTGGATAGTGCGATTAACCGTAAAACGGTCGCCAACCATACCATGAGTAGTATAAAGCGCACTCGGCAGATCATTATTATCCGGCGCCGGATTAAAGAAATCCCAAGCAGGCTGTCCATTTTGATCAAACATGACATCATGCATGATTAAAGGGACGTCATATTTACCACTAGGAAGTTGGAAAGTACCTTTTTTGGTTTCATCGTTAGCGTCCATGTCATCGAAAAGCGTATAGAAACCGGAAAGACCGGCATAGACATTGGTTGCAGTAAAATCTAAACGGTGATCGTGGTACCACAAAGTGGAGAGTGTCTCCCGCTTATCATTACCCGCTGGAAAATTGGCATAATGATGATCCCAAAACTCACCTGGATTAATATAATCTTGAGGTTCGCCGTCACTTTCTGATGCGGTATGGGCGTTATGCAAATGGATGGTAAAACTAGGCAAAGCAAAACTGATTTTAGCGGCGCCTACTTGAGGCAAGTTATTAATACGTCTTACAAAAACGGGTGTTCCATATTTTTCCTGGAATGTCATGCCGGGAGTAATGCCTTTAGTCATACTTGGATCTCGAAACCCCCAAGCCCAAGAGCCTTGATTATATGGCGCATCAGTATGATATTGCCAAAGAAATTCCTCCAAATAGTGAACATAGAATTTCTTTGGTTTAAATTCCTGATAACGTTGATGACGCTGAGGATCAGGCGCCGCGGCGCCACCAGCGGTTGTGGATAAAAAGCTCTCGCTGACCGCTTTGGCAATCGGCATTACATTTAAAGGCACAACAAACGGTGTAACCGGTGGGCTGGGCGAATTCACATAACTAGGAATAAACCCATCAGGAAACACTAATTGCGCTTGTCCTAACTTGGGGGCCAGCATGCCATACCCAGTGCCAACCAGCCCTATCTTCAAAACATCACGTCTTGTCGCCATAACTTTTACTTCCCCTAAAATTACAATAATTAATGTCTATATTCATTTTTATTCCTTGATGGTCCTGTACAAGACTCTATTTATCCCGGAACAAAAAAATGTGATCTCCCACAAATTTAAGAGAAATCACAAAAATTGCGATACCGCATTAAAAAATAGGTGAAATCACACAAAAATCGTGGCGTCACATAAGGAAAATGGGTGATATCACACAAAATACGTGATTTAACACAAGTCAATAGGTGATATCACGTATAGACAAAACAGTAATCCAGGATTCAATCCCTGTCAATCTGCACCAAAGAACAATGCTTCCTTATTTTGAATAAGATTTGTAATCTATGGTTGGTTTTCGGAACTGCGTAAAACAATGAAATATAATGATTTTTCGCCTTGTTTTCTTTTCAGTTGGCGCCGCTAAATTTTAACCAAATAAATATTACATAAAATAAGATTATTATATTTATGGAATTGAATCGTCATTTATTTGTGAACAATATGTTTTGATCTTGCCCAGATTTTGCGGACATTCGAGCGGAAAAACTTTTTCCAGATGAACACGTCATAATTTATTTCATTTTATGGGCGTGTTTGTGATCGGCGATATTACTCGCGGCGGAAATCATACTGGGTGTTACCGTCGTTTACCGAGGTTTTTACTAAGCATGATCGGGTTTCAGGTTCAGTCTATTATACGTTGCTTGGCGTTTTTGCCTGGATGCCATGGCTATTATGGAAGTATGGAAAACATGATGCCACCTACGCTTACGCCGAAGCGGCCATGTTAGTATTCATTAACTATTTGCGCTTCGCAATTAACTTTCGTACCAATCTTTGCTGCTGTTAACAAGCTTAACAGCCAATAACATCACAGGTACTTCAATCAACACGCCAACCACTGTGGCTAAAGCTGCCCCTGAGTTAAAGCCAAACAAGCTAATCGCTGTCGCTACGGCTAATTCAAAGAAATTACTTGCGCCAATCAATGCAGATGGGCAGGCAATGTTATGCTTCTCACCTGCTTTGCGGTTCAATAAATAGGCAAAACTGGCATTGAAAAACACCTGAATCAGAATAGGCACAGCCAAGATTGCAATGACCAAAGGTTGTTTTAAAATTGCTTCACCTTGGAATGCAAACAATAAAATCAGGGTGAGTAAGAGAGCGGCGATTGACAAATGCCCAAGAACTCCCATGACTGAATCGTAGTATGCCTGCCCATTTTTCAGTAAGACTTTCCGTAGCAATTGCGCCAAGATAACCGGTATAACGATATACAGCACCACTGAGGTAAACAGGGTAGCCCAAGGCACACTAATTGCCGAGATGCCTAGCAACAGACCAACGATAGGGGCGAAGGCAAAAATCATAATCGTATCGTTTAACGCTACTTGCGAAAGCGTAAAAAGCGGGTCGCCATTGGTGAGCCTACTC
>CAVUMJ010000363.1:0-6061 GCA_963741375.1 uncultured Pseudomonadota bacterium | reverse complement strand
CCTGAACAAAACCACGCTGGCCGCATTGATCGAATTGACTGATGATTCGCGATTTGCCTATGACGCCTATCGGCGCTTTATTCAATTATTCGGCAAAGTGGCGTTGGGCATTGATGATGAAAAGTTTGATAAGCACTTTGAAGCCGTTAAGCGTAATGCCGGTATCAAGGCGGATGTGGCGTTAAGTAGCGATCACCTTCAGGAAATCAGCGAATTATTTTTAAATGTAGTTTACGAAGAAACTGCCAGACCCTTTCCGGAAGATGTCTACGATCAACTGGAAATAGCCATCAAAGCCGTGTTTAATTCCTGGGAAGGCCGGCGGGCTTTAGATTATCGCAAGGAATTTCATATTACTCCGGATATTGCCAATGGCACGGCAGTCAATATTGTGACCATGGTGTTTGGCAATATGGGTGATGACTGCGCCACCGGCGTAGGTTTTACCCGCAATCCCGCCACCGGCGAAAACGAAATGTATGGCGAATATCTGGTTAATGCTCAGGGCGAAGACGTAGTGGCTGGTATCCGCACACCTAAACCTGTACAGGAAATGCGCAAGGAAATGCCGGAGCAATACCGGCAATTGCAGGAATTGAGAAACAAGCTGGAGGCCCATTATCAGGAAGTGCAGGATTATGAATACACCATAGAGCGGGGAGTGCTGTATTGCCTGCAAACCCGCAACGGCAAAATGAATGCTGCGGCCATGGTTAAAAGTTCTATCGATATGGTTACCGAGGGTTTGATCAATAAATCCCAGGCTTTGTTACGGATTAATCCGGAAGTTCTGGAACAATTATTACATCCGCAACTGCAACCTAATCATCACGTTAAGCCTATAGCCCAGGGTTTGCCTGCTTCTCCCGGAGCGGCATGCGGGATTTGCGTATTTGATGCCGATAGCGCAGTCAGAATGGCTAAAGCAGATAACGATGTGATTTTGTTGCGCGAAGAGACCAAGCCTGAAGATATCCACGGCTTTTTTGCCGCTCAGGGTATTTTGACTAGTAGGGGAGGCAAGACATCTCATGCTGCCGTAGTGGCGCGCGGCATGGGTAAAGCGTGTGTGGCAGGCGCCGAAGACATCAAGGTGGATGTTCACAAACGCCAGGCAATCGTTGGAGATATTCACATCAAGGAAGGTGATCTGATCACGCTGGATGGCAGCACCGGCAATATCTATCTCGGACGTATTCCTACGGTAGCCGCTGTATTCTCTGAAGAACTGAAAACCCTGTTGGCTTGGGCGGACAGTACTGCGCGTTTACGGGTGCATGCCAATGTCGATACGCCGGAAACTGCAAGGTTGGCAGCTAGCTATGGCGCTAAAGGCATAGGCTTGTGCCGGACTGAGCGCATGTTTAACGCTAGTGATCGTCTGCCGCTAGTGGTGGATATGATACTGGCGCGCAATACTGAAGAACGTGAAGCTGCGTTGGCAAAATTGTTTCCGATACAGCGTGATGATTTTCAGCAATTGTTTGAAGCCATGTCGCCCAATTCAGTGACCGTGCGCTTGCTTGATCCGCCTATGCACGAATTTCTGCCGCATGAGCATCAACTGCTGGAAGAGATTGAGGTGCTCAAACAATATCTGACCACTGTCAAAGGCATGCAAGTGACTCTGGATACTTTAAAAAATCATACCGAATTACCGGCGCCTTTCGATCAGCTTAGTGTTGAATTGATCTTGAAGGCCATAGCCAAAAAGGAAATGATGCTGATTAAGGTCATGGAACTTTATGAGGTCAACCCCATGTTGGGACATCGCGGGGTCAGGCTGGGCATGAGTTATCCTGAAATCTACAAAATGCAAATCCGTTCCGTACTGGAAGCCGCGGCGCGTTGCCTGAAACAGCGTTTGCCAATTGAACCGGAGATCATGGTTCCGCAGGTCATTACCGCCCAGGAATTAAAAAAGGTCAAACAATACGTCGATGAAATCAGAATTGAAGTTGAAGAACAATACCGGCTGAAACTCAACTTTAAATTCGGCACCATGATAGAGACCGTACGGGCTTGCACCCGTGCCGACAAACTGGCGGAAATTGCCCATTTCTTTTCGTTTGGCACTAATGACCTGACTCAGGCAGTGTTTTCCTTTTCCAGAGAAGATGCTGAAAACAAATTTCTACCGCTATATGAGGAATCAGGTTTGCTGGAAGATAATCCCTTCGAAACTTTGGATATCCTGGGTTTGGGGAAACTGATGAAAATGGCTATCGAATTAGGCCGGTCGCAACGTCCTGATCTGAAAATAGGCATATGCGGTGAACATGGCGGTCATCCTCGCTCCATTCGTTTTTGCCATAATATTGGCCTGGATTATGTATCCTGTTCGGCGCCGCGTATACCCGTGGCCAGATTGGCAGCCGCACATGCCAAATTGTTGGAGGATAAGCCCTTATAATATTGTCAACCAAGAAGGAAACTTGAATAATTCGTAGGATGGGTAGAGCGATAGCGAAATCCATCTTTGTATGCCGTGTGATGGGTTTCGCTATTGCTCTACCCATCCTACAGATGCTTTGACAGGCCCCCTTATTATATTTAACGCCCTAAGGATTTTTCCATCGCTAAAATCCGTTGCGTTGTCTGTAACACTGTATCGGGGTTAAGACTCATGGAATCTATGCCGATTTCAACCAGATATTCGGCCATTTCCGGATAATCCGAGGGTGCCTGACCGCATAAGCCGGAATGTTTGCCATTGCGGCGGGTGCCCTCAACTGCCATGCGGATCATGGTTTTGACTCCGGGATCGCGTTCGTCGAAGCTTTCCGCCAGAATGTCGGAATCCCTATCTACTCCCAGTGTCAGTTGGGTGAGGTCGTTAGAGCCTATCGAAAAACCGTCAAAATGCTTGGAAAACACGTCTATCAAAATCACATTATTGGGGATCTCACACATCACATAAATTTGCAGGCCATTAACGCCGCGTTTTAAGCCCAGCTCCGCCATATACTCCAGCACCCGTATTGCCTCCTGTTCCCGGCGGCAGAATGGGATCATTAAAATAACATTGCCTAGCCCCATTTTTTCCCTAACCCGTTTCATAGCCGCACATTCCAGCGCAAAGCCTTCGGCATAATCGGGATGAATATAGCGGGAGGCCCCTCTAAAGCCTATCATGGGATTGTCTTCATGCTTCTCAAACCAGCGGCCGCCCAGTAAAGTGGCATACTCATTGGATTTGAAGTCAGACATTCTCACCACTACCGGTTTGGGATAAAATGCCGCAGCAATGGTGCCCACGCCTTCAGCCAGCCGTTGAATGAAAAACTCTTGCGGATTCGGATAACCGGTTGTCAATTCCTGCAATTGCTCCACTTCCTGCCGGTCCGCCACTTTCTCAGGATGAATCAAAGCCATTGGGTGGGCTTTAATATATTCGGTAATGATAAACTCCATCCGCGCCAAGCCCACACCGTCATTTGGCAAAAAACTGTATTTAAACGCCAGCTCAGGATTGCCCAGATTCAGCATGATTTTGGTTTTAGGGCGCTGCAATTGCGATAAATCGGTTTTAAGCACTTCAAAATCCAGCCGGCCGCTATAAATTTTACCGACATCGCCTTCAGAACAGCTGACTGTCACCATGCCGCCACTAGCTATCATGCTGGTGGCATTGCCACAACCAATCACTGCCGGCAAGCCCAATTCCCTGGCAATAATAGCAGCATGACAGGTGCGTCCGCCGCGATTGGTGATAATGGCTGCGGCAGTTTTCATAACGGGTTCCCAATCCGGCGTGGTCATGTCCGCAACTAACACTTCGCCGGGTTTAAAAGTATCCAGAAGCGACACATTTTTGATCACCCTTGTTTGACCAACGGCAATTTTGCTGCCAACTGCATGACCTTTTACAATGACTTCGCCATGCTGTTTAAGTTGGTATTGCTCCAAAACATTAGCTTGTTTTTGCGACGCTACTGTTTCCGGCCTGGCCTGGACGATGTAAATTTTGCCGTCCAAACCATCTTTGGCCCATTCCATATCCATAGGCCGGCCATAATGCTGTTCGATTTTCAAGGCGTAATCGGCCAGTTCCAATACGTCTTGGTCATTAATGCAGAATTGGCGGCGTTCGCTGTTGGAAGTGGCGACATTGCGTATGGGTTCATGAGTGCTGCCGTCGCTATAAACCATTTTGATTTTTTTACCGCCAAGATTGCGGCGTAGCACACAGCGATGACCTTCTGCGAAGCTGGGTTTGTGCACATAAAATTCGTCAGGATCGACAGCGCCTTGCACCACATTTTCGCCCAGGCCATAAGCACCGGTGATAAATACCGCATCCTTAAAACCGCTTTCGGTGTCCAAGGAAAACATCACGCCGCTGGCCGCCAAATCGGAACGCACCATTTTCATAACGCCTATGGATAAACCAATCTGGAAATGATCAAAGCCCTGATCTACCCGGTAATGAATGGCTCTATCGGTAAACAAGCTGGCAAAACAGCGTTTACAGGCATCCAGCAGTTCCTGATCGCCGCGAATATTCAGATAAGTATCCTGTTGACCGGCAAAACTGGCGGTAGGCAAATCCTCTGCTGTGGCGGAACTGCGCACTGCAACTGTCAGGTCTTCCGAGTATTGTTGTTGCAACTCGGCAAAAGCCTGTAAAATCTCCAGTTGCAAATCGGCGGGCAAGGGCGCGGAGTACACCAGTTCACGGGCTTTTTGGGAACGTTTGGCTAAATCGTTGACATCATCGGCGTTGACGCCATCCAGAATTTTATGCAAGCTGTCCCAGGCATTGGCTTGATCGAGCAGATAACGATAGGCCTGTGCAGTAATGGCAAATCCGTTAGGCACTTTTACATCTTGATGCGCCAGCTCTCTATACATTTCTCCCAACGAAGCATTTTTACCGCCAACTAATGGTATATCGTTAATGCTTAAGTCTTCAAACCAGCGTATGTATCGATAGTTTCCGGACATGAATTAACCCCTGTAAAAATAGTAAATTCCAGAATAAAGCATAAGCTTACCTAGCGGGATAGGCAAGAAGGGATTGTTTAAGGCTATAATATTTGTCAATCAAACGGCTGAGTTTCAGCCCCAACTCAACAATACAAGTCACGATATTCTAAAAATCAATGTAGACATTCAAGTTGCTCATGACTAAATTGCCTCATAAATTAACCAAAGAACTGCATCACAAACGTTTGTCACGTTCCATTTCGGCAATGGCCGGATTGGCTGGCTCCATCTCTGCGGCTACCGGAATTGCCGCCGCCATGGCAGCCCCAACCGGGCTTTCCGGATTGTTGGTGGATATGGGGTTGGACAGCGAACCTTTAATCGTCAGTTTGGCTCCTATTATTGCCGGTATCGCAGTTGCTTTGGCTACAATGGGCGGGATTGCCGGTTTTTATTCCTGGATTCGCGACCGGCTGGAAGACGATCAGCTTCAGGAGCCTGTCACAGCAAAGTCCGAGAAAGAACATGGGGACTGATACGAATGGCGCTTACTTTAGAGGGTTGTCCTTTGTCGCTCTACCCATTCTACGCCTAAATCATAGATATAAAATGTAGTTGTCATAAGTAAGCACCATTCAGGACTGATACCATAGTGTATGGTGATTATGTTAATGGCGGGTATTTTAAACCTCTGTGATAATTTCGTGATATATGCATAGGCATAATATTTCCTCAGTCTGAGTCTAAAATCAGACGGAAATGTCGCTTAGTTAAAAAGTGATTCATTTTCCAAGAAAAGCAAGAGGTAGTAATGGAACGAAGCGCTAAACATATTTTGGTTATAGAAGATGATCAGGATATCGGCGATGTGCTGGCTATTAATTTAAGAGACGAAGGTTATCAGGTTGAAATTGCCAAAGACGGCATCAACGGTTTAAGGCTATTAAAAACCAAGTCCTATGATCTTTTGGTTTTGGACTTGATGTTGCCTGGGGTGGATGGTCTGGAAATTTGCAGGGAAATGCGCCGCCGGGATGATTATCAGCCTATCATTATTATTAGCGCTAAAGCTACCGAAACTCAACGAGTTTTAGGGCTGGAACTTGGCGCGGATGATTATTTGACCAAGCCG
>CAVUMJ010000362.1:0-10490 GCA_963741375.1 uncultured Pseudomonadota bacterium | reverse complement strand
GATATCTTTAAGTTTATGGAAGCTCAACAAAGCGCTTATGCGGGAAATCTATGGTTTTCAGAACAAAGTCCGTCTCTTGCAACTGATATAATTATAGCTGATACCAGATTTGGCAATATATTCGAAAGCTTTGCATGGGACAATCACTTTTTCGAAACCAGCTTATTTTCTACTATCATAAAAAATCAATTTCACGCATTAATATTAAAACATAGGGCGCCAGTTGTTCCGGATTTCAGGTTTTGCTGTCCTGGGCTTGATTGGATAATGGACCATGATCTCAAGAAAAATCTTGAATATCTTTGGGCATATAAAAATAGCATGAGTCAGGAGGTCTAAAATGTCTGAACAAGATAATATTCAAAATTTAAATCAACAGCAGATTTTAAATATAATATTAACTGCTTTGCAGTCTTGTGCATATGGTTATCCCGTTTATAATTATCTGACTCAGCATCAGAATAATTTACGCAAGCAACTGGTTGATGATCAGCTGAATCCGCTTGTAAAAAAAGGTCAAAAATATTTCTCGCAAAACGATGAAGATGGCATTTTATTGGAAATATTATCCAGAATTGGATTAATGGACAACAAAGAAAGTCATACTTTTATAGAATTTGGCATTGGTAATGGCCTGGAAAATAATTCCATTATTCTATTAATGTTGGGCTGGGTTGGTTTATGGGCAGGAAATGAAGAATTAGCATTTCAGAATGTTAATAACAAAAAATTGGTTTATGCTAAAGGTTGGATATCTTTAGATAATCTACTGCAAATATACACTGCCGGAATCGGACATTTTAATGTTAATGATTATGATCTGTTGAGCATGGATCTGGATGGCAACGATTATTATTTCTTAAAATCAATTCTTGATGGCGGACATAAGCCGAAAATCATTATTACGGAATACAATGCGAAATTTCCGCCACCGATTGAATTTACAATTAATTATGACCCCGCACATGCTTTTAAAGATGATTATATGGGGGCGTCTTTACAAACTTTGTACAATCTAATTGTTCCGCAAGGGTATTTTTTAGTTGCCTGCAATGTTACGGGTAGTAATGCGTTTTTTGTTCGTAATGATTTTAAGTCTCGTTTTACTGATATTCCCCAGTCTATTTACGAATTATTTATGCCGGCAAATTACGGTATTGTTACCAGAATAGGTCATCCGGTTTCCGCGAAAACCGTATCTTCTTTCTTAATATAGTTTGTCCGTCTCGACGTGAAATAGTAAATGAAAATAGGTCTGATTCAAACAAGAGGGATAGGGGACATCGTAATAGCGATACCGATAGCGTCCTACTTTATTAATTTAGGCTATGAAGTTTATTGGCCTATCGATCAGGGTTTTTATCAATTTTTCCAGGAAGCTTGCCCGGATATTCATTTTAGTCCGGTATATTCCCCGAATAAAGGCTTAGATTCCCTGGAATATTTTGTGAAAGAGCCGTTTAATATTTTAAATGCTCTAAATTGTGACTTGATAGTCTGTTTATATTCCTATTTATCGGATTTATCGATAGTAAATAAGCGGCTTGCCGGGTCTTTAAAGTTTGATGAATACAAATATGCGGCTACAGGTGTGCCTTTTGAAGAAAAATGGAATTTAAAAATAAAACGTAATTATGAAAGGGAAATGACACTATTTAAAAGATTGAATATAACAGGAGAATATGTTGTGGTTCAGTCTGAAGCTTCAAACATAAATATGAATATTCCTATTCCGGAAGATATCAAGCAAAAATATCATATCGTAAATTTAACGTCAATTACTGATAATCCTTTCGACTGGCTTTACACTCTTGAAAATGCAGCCATGCTATTTTTAATAGACAGTTGTTTTGTGAATTTAGTAGAGCAACTTGGTATAGGCCAAAATAAACATATTATTGTAAAAGAAGGTTTGGCAACCCCGGTTCTAAAGAGTAAATGGAAATTTCATTAGTCAGATAGTATATCTTTTCATAATAGTTTGAATTCTATCAACAGTTTCCATTAAATAAAATAATTCGTTTTCCTGTGAATGGGTGTGGCGTAACATTTCAATTTGTTGCAGGAAGGCATAAGAATTAGTTAACCCGGATTGGCAGTCGTCAATTGCATTAAGTATAGCCTTGATATAATTAATAAAGTCGCCATTATTAACTTCTCGAAAAGCCGGTTTCAAGAAATATTCTTTGGCCCCTTCCCCTGTGTAGCCAACCACAATATTGCCTGAAAAAGCAGCTTCAATGGGAGGAAGCGGGCATCCTTCCATTTCACAAAAAGATAAAAAAATAGAACTTTCCGATAATATTGCCGCAACTTCTTCTTCAGTTTTATTGTTAATCGGATTCATGCGCCAATTACTTGGGAGATGGGGCTTTAATAAAAAACATATCTGCTCTGTGTGTATAGGTAGTTTTCTTGGCATGTAGGTTATCAACGGCTGTTTTATGCTTTTCTCAAAAAGCGCATTTACACTATGGAAAATTCTGTGAATTTTATTTTTTTGAATGGCTGGAAATGCAAGCTTAATGGTTGCAACGGTATCTTCAGAGATTGCCAAGATCAGATCGGCTTTGTCATAGGCTACATAAAGTTCTTCATCGGATAATCCTTTGAATGAATTTACCGAATAACCATTTTGAACATAAATTGCGTAGTGCAAGCCGGCTTTTATGCATCTATTGCCAAAAAAATTTGCCCAAACTTCCGGAATGATTAAAAAGTCTGTTTGATGGTTAAAAATTTCCGACGTCCAAAACTTGACATTGTGAGAAAACCATTCGCACGAAAACTGGGTATTTTCCGGGTGATAGATATAACTTTCAATTCCATTATTGGATAGTAGTTCACATTGCCTATAAATTACCTTAATGCCGCCGACTTGCTTGTTAGTGGCTGGAGAAAAAAAAATGATTGCCATGCTGTTTGTTTTAAACCTCAATCTTTAAATTCGACGATAGCATTTTATATTAATGTTAATACTATAAGCTTTTTAAAGTAGTTTATAGTTGGGTTTTTGCAATCTAACGAAGTTGGTACATATAATAATCAGGACTCAGTTTAATTAATAAATGCCGCTTAAATTTAAAGAGTGCTAGCAAATTGTATTCAGGTATAGCTAATGCTAAAATAAAAATTAGCAAAATTTTGTTACTTGTGCTGTAGAATTAAGAAAACAAAATTCATCGTATACCATGAAACCTGACCGTCAAGCAGATATATCAGTCATTGTTCAAGTTTTTAACCATGAAAAATTATTAGAAAAAGCTCTTACAGGTATAGAAGTACAAGAGTTTGATGGAACAATTGAGGTAATTATTCATGATGACGCCTCAACAGATCAGTCACCAAGTATATACAATCGCTACGCCGAAAACTCCAGGCATACAGTTAAAATAGTTCGACAACCTGAAAATAAATTTAGTAGAAAGATACCTTTTCTACCCGATATATTAGCTGCTTGCACTGGGAAAGTTATTGCTGTTTGCGATGGCGATGATTTTTGGGTTTCGCCGTTAAAACTTGCCAATCAATATAAAGCGCTTGAAATCCTGCCCAATGTGGATATTTGTTTCCACAAAGCTCTTCGTGTTAACTGGTTGTCGGAAGCAGGTTTTGGCTATCTTGCCGACTATGGAAATGAACCAAAATTATTTTCTCCAGCCCAAGTAATAGAAGGAGACGGCGGTTTTATGCCGTCAGCTTCATTGATGATTAGACGAAGCGTTTTTGATGCTATGCCCCAATGGATTTTTGAGCCGCCGGCTCCGCCGGCGGGAGATTATTTTTGGCAGGTCTACGGGGCGCAAAGAGGCGGAGCTCTTTACCTGCCAATGTGCGCCGCTGCGTATCGAGAAGGCCATCCGGAGTCATGGACTCAACAAATAATTGCGAATCAGAAACATTTTATAGACTTTGATCTTGCCTTCTTAAGTTATATTTTTCGGATGCGAGAGTCTATTGATCCGCAGTACAAGGGAAGTGTAGATAATTTTATTATGCGTAGATTTCTGGATGCATGTTCGCGTTGCCATCAAGGGCGGCAAATTGAAGATATCTGGCGGCTCATCTCTCTTATGTCCAACAATTACCCTGAAACATTGGCTTCAAAAACCTAACAGGCAAAATTGTTTTTGAATTTGGATTATTCTTTACTCGGATAAGTTCTAAACTATAGATTGCAACTTAAATTGTGGTTTGAATTTATCCAATGAACAGATGCCTAATTCAGTTGTGAAAAATGAAAACCCAAATCAACAGTGACAAATATTGAGTCAAAAGCAGCATGTCATTAGAAGCAGGCTATACGTTCTTCGTTGTAATCTATTTAGATGCCAAAATTAGGCTATTACCAGGGATGTTTAACGTATCAAGCACATCATGACAGAGCCAACACAGATTAACGAGCAAACTGAAACAATTCGCAAAGCGTTGCTTCATTGTAGAGAGTCATTTTATGCGGCGGCGTTTCTAAGTTTTTTTATTAATTTTTTGATTTATGCGCCAATGTTCTACACCATGCAGGTTTTTGACCGGGTTATGGCCAGTAGTAGTATGTCAACTTTGGCGTTATTGACTATATTGCTGGTATTCTTGCTTGCCCTGATGGGTGGATTGGAATGGATTCGCGCAGAAATTTTATTGATTGCAGGGAATCGCATGGATCATCTGCTCAATACCCGGGTTTTCGATGCGATGTTTAATGGCGCTTTAAGTAATGCCGGGAGAATTGCCACCTCTCAGCCAATGAACGATTTGCTGGAATTACGTCAATTTTTGGTCGGTCATGGATTATTTGCTTTTTTTGATGCGCCCTGGCTGCCTCTGAGTGTGATTTTGATGTTTTGGTTTCATTGGAGTTACGGTTTATTGATGATTGTTTCCGCCGTAATTTTAATTGGGCTAAATTGCTCAACCGAATTTGCCACACGGGATTTACTGACTCAGGCGGAAGAGGAGTCCATGGAAAGCAGTCAACATATCCAACGAAATTTACGTAATATCGATGCCATTGATGCGATGGGTATGCTGTCAAGTTTACGGCAACGCTGGTTAATTAAACACCAATCTACTCTTGCCTTGATGGTCAGGGTCAGCCAAAGAACCTCTACAATTACAGGTTTAACCAAATTTTACCGTGCGCTTATGCAAGCCTTAATTTTGGGCTTAGGGGTTTATCTGGTTATTAATAAAGAAATTACAAGTGGCGGGATGATGGCAGGTTCAATGTTGATTGGGCGTGCATTAGCTCCGTTAGAAATGCTGATTGGCAGTTGGAAAGGTTTTGTGATGGCTAGGGACGCCTATGAGCGGTTAGAAAAATTGTTAAAAGAGGTGCCGTTGACTGAACCGCCAATGTTGTTGCCTCCTCCCAAGGGTCAAATCAAAATGGAAAACGTTACGATTTTTCCGGCAGGTAGCAAGAAACCGATTCTTTATGATGTTAGCCTTCAAATTGAGGCTGGACAGCATGTAGCTGTTATAGGGCCAAGCGCCGCCGGGAAATCCACGTTGGTCAGAGCCATGCTCGGTCTACTTAAACCATCTTCAGGTAGCGTACGTTTGGATGGCGCTGAAATTAATCAATGGGACCGTGCTGTTTTGGGTGCTTACATCGGTTATTTGCCTCAGGATGTTGAGCTGTTGGAAGGGAGTATTAGCGAAAACATTGCCCGTTTCGGTGAGATCGATCCGGAACAAGTGGTTACCGCGGCGCAGTTGACTGGAATTCATGAAATGGTGCTTCGTATGCAGGAAGGTTACGACACCGTGATTCAAGGGCAAAGCGCGTTCTTGTCTGCAGGGCAGCGTCAACGGCTTGGTCTGGCCCGGGCTCTTTACGGTTTTCCGCGTCTTATTGTTCTCGATGAACCTAATTCGAATCTTGATCAGGACGGCGAAGCCGCCCTGGCGGCAGCGCTAGCAGGTTTACGTTCACGAGGCTCTACTGTGGTATTGGTAACGCATAGGCCAAGTATTCTGGGGCAAGTCGATTCAATTATATTGCTACGCGAAGGCCAACTGGTGGTGCATGGGCCGCGGGATGATGTTCTGCAGGCTATGCAACGCGCCGCCTTGGCTTCTATGGAAGCAGCCAACCAAAATGCCCAAGCCCAAGCCGTTAATAAGGTTTGAGTGATTATGGAAAACCAATCAACCAGTATCAAGCTTAAAACCGACGATAGGAAATTACGGCGTATCAGTTATATTTTGGTGCTTGCCTTATTCGGGGGGGTAGGCGTATGGGCCGGATTAGCGCCTCTTAGTAGTGCTGTGCATGTTCCCGGGCAAATCATGGTTGAAAATTACCGGAAGTCGATTCAGCACCTTGAAGGCGGAATTATCAAGTCTATTGATGTGCATGATGGCGACTGGGTTGAAAAAGGTCAGACTTTGCTGGTATTGGATGATACGCAATCCCGGTCGCAACTTGAGATTTTCAAAGGGCAATATATGATTTTGCTTGCAAAGGAAGCGCGTTTAATTGCTTTGAGTGATGATCAGCCTAAAATCGTTTTTCCAAATGAATTGCTTGAAGCTAATGACGATCCCCGGGCCAAAGACGCCATGCAGGTACAGCTTCAGATTTTTCTGGCGCGTAAACAATCACATCAAAATGAAATTCAGCTATATCAGGAACAGATTAATCAAATATATGCCAAAGAGCGTGGCTTAACCGCCCAAAAAACCAGCCGCGATCATTTGACGCGTTCTTTTGAAAGTGAGCTGAGCGATTATCAAACCTTGTTCAAAGAGGGCTATACCGATAAACAGACCGTCAGAGATCTGGAGCGAAGGTTTGCTGAAAGTGAAGGCCAAAGCGGCGAATTACAATCCAGTCTGGCTGCGTTAGGTTTACAAATTAGCGAAATCAAAATCAAAATCCTGCTTCTGAAAAAACAATTACAAAATGAAACGATCAAGGAATTGGCAGAGGTTCAGGCTAGCCAATTTGATTTACGGGAGAAAATTCGGGCGTTGGAGCAAACCGTGGCCAGAAGTGTCATTAAGGCGCCGGAAGCAGGCAAAGTTTTAGGCTTAAGTGTCCACACAATAGGCGCCGTAATCAGACCTAGCTTAATCATAATGGAAATCGTGCCGCAAAATGAAAAATTGCTGGTTGAAGCCAAGGTTATGCCGGTAGATATTGACCGCATCAAAATTGGCCAGTCGGCGGAAATTCGTTTTAGTGTGTTTAAGACCAGCCGTTTACCGCATATTTATGGGAAAGTCCTAACTTTATCAGCCGATAGTTTGGTGACTGAAGATGCGCAAAAGACTTCATATTACCTAGCAAGATTGGAAGTTGAACAAGCCGGACTGGATGCGCTGGCAAAGCTTAATTTGGAATTATTGCCGGGTATGCCTGTCGAACTGTTAATCAATACCGGCAAACGCACGTTTTTCCAATACATGATTGGCCCACTGAATAATGTTGTTGCGCATTCTTTGATTGAAGAGTAGGGGTGTGAAAAAAATTGCATTATTTCTAGGTTGTGCTTTTGCAATACTGTTATCTTCTGCAGTACAGGCTGAAGGCCTTTTGCAGTTATGGGCGCTGATTGTAGAAAACAATCCTACACTCAAAAGTGCCGAATTTACAATAGATCAAGCCAGAGCGCAGCAAGATCAGGCTTTAGCAAAGTTATTGCCAAATGTGAGTTTAAGCAGTTCATACTCATTTAATAGCTTAAATCCTAATGTCAGTTCCAACGGGTTCCAGCTTTTAAATGGTCCCGGTACAGAAAACTATACCGGGGTTACCGGAAGTTTGAGAATAACCCAAGTAATCTTTGATTTACCTTCTTTCCTGCGTTTGGAAGGGGCAAAAAACCAGTCAAAACAAAATGAGCAGCAAGCCCTTGTGCAAAGGATGCAAGTCGCTTTAAATTTGGTAGATTTTTATTTAAATGTTTTGGAAGCATCTGACTCAATTACTCAGTTAGAAGTTGAACAAAAGGCTACCGATGAACGTCTGAAACGCTTGAGATTTATGAATGAACGTCAAATGGTTAAGGTAACGGACTTATATGAAATTGAATCGTATTCACAAGCGTTAACTACGCTGCAAATTGAGGCGCAGCATAAGAAAGAAATTGCCTTGGAAAGGTTGCGGGAATTGACCGGAATGCAAATTCAGGATGTGGCGCCATTGATTCAGGACCACTTTCCTGAAATGAAGCGCAATGCAGATGAATGGGTGCAGGAAGCCCTAGCCGCCAACCCATTGTTACAAGCTTTGCAGTATGCCTCGGAATCGGCGCAATCATTGGTGGATAGCGCCAAAGCCGGCCATTTGCCAACGGCTACTATAAATGCCAGTGAAGTTTATTCAACAACCAATTTTAATAATTTGCAATCTTCCAGCGCTTACAACATAGGTTCGCTTTATTTTAGTCTAAATATTCCGATTTATTCCGGTGGCGGAATAGAGGCTAGCACCAAAGAAGCGTTCAGTAAATTTCAGCTTTCTCGGGAAAAAATAGAAGAAGTTAAACGTACTATAGAAAGAGATACGCGAACTACCTGGCTTAATTTAGTTTCAGGGCGTTCAAAAATTCAATCGAATTATCAGGAAACTGTTTTTCGTGAAAATGCCATGATTGCCTTGGAAAGAAGTAATCAGCTTGGTACAGTGACTATTATTGAAGTTCTTGACGCGCATAATAGATTATTAAAAGCCAAGACCGACTATTTCAAAACTAGATATGATTTTATTCGAAATCTCATCCGCTTGCGATTAACTGCCGGGGCGCTTCCCGATCTTGATCTGGAAGCGATAGCTCCCTGGTTTGCCACTCATTGATATGGATGACTAAACACTTGAATATGACAAATTCCTTTTTGGTTGGGATTGATTTAGGTACCACTCATACTGTGGTTGCCTATGCTCATGTAGAGGATCAGTTTAAATCAATACGGATTTTCGAAATACCTCAGTTGATTAGTTTTGGTGAAGTAGCCGCTAAACCTTTGTTGCCTTCGGTGCGTTATCATCCTGCCTCAGGAGAAATTGGAGAAATAGAAAAGTTCTATTTGTCTAAAGATGGCGCCGTACTTGGCGAAGCGGCTAGAGTTTTAGGCGGTAAATCAAAAGGCCGGTTGGTCACTAGCGCTAAAAGTTGGCTTTCCCATGCGGCTGTTGACCCGTGCGCCCCAATTTTGCCGTGGGGTAGTGACGAATCCGTTGACAAGGTTTCACCCTTAGCGGCAAGCGCCAGCTATCTCAAGTATGTATATGACGCTTGGTCGCAGCGTTTCCCTGAGGCTCCGCTGGAACGGCAAACCGTCATTATTACAGTACCTGCTTCATTTGATGAGTCTGCCAGAAACTTAACTCTGGAAGCTGCAAAAATGGCTGGTCTTAGCAAGATTCGCTTGCTTGAAGAACCGCAGGCGGTCTGTTACGACTGGTTACACCGTCACGCAGACTCAATAAAATTGGCGTTGGGCGGGAGCCGGTTGTTGCTGGTTTGTGATGTAGGCGGCGGCACCACTGATTTGACTTTAATTAAGATCGAGCAAGGTAATGCTCAGCCAAATCTAACCCGCATCGGAGTCGGCGATCATCTCATGCTGGGCGGCGATAATATTGATTTAGCGTTAGCGCATTTAGCAGAAAGCCGCTTACGGGACAGCGGTAAAAAACTATCCACGGCAGAGTTGACGCAATTAATGGAGCAATGCCGTATTGCCAAAGAAACCTTGCTGGAAGACAATGCCCCTGATCAAATCGTAGTGACTTTATTAGGTAGCGGCTCAAAGTTGATCGGCGGCAGCAGGAGTACGGTATTAAGCAAACAGGAAGTCAGAAGTATTGCTCTGGATGGATTTTTGCCCTTATCAAATTTGCAAGACTTGCCGGAAAAAAGACGCACAGGGGTTGTTGAATTTGGTCTGCCTTACGCTGCAGATCCTGCTATCAGCAAACATATCGCCGGTTTTTTACAATTACATGCGCAAATTTCCAGAACGGCTACCCAGTCGGAAAGCATTATTCCGGATGCTCTATTACTTAACGGCGGACTGTTTCGAAGCGCCAGCACGGTGCAAAGACTGGTTAACTTGCTTGGTCAATGGAGCGGCAAACCGCCATTATTGCTGAATAATAGCCATCCGGAGCTGGCGGTTGCCTATGGCGCAGTCAGTTTTGCCATTGCTCAACAAGACCAAAAACTTAAAATTGCCGGCGGTGCGGCGCGAAGCTATTTCTTATTGGTTGAGGCCGGTAAAAATGAAGCAAAACAAGGTGTCTGTATTTTATCCAAAGGCAGTGAAGAAGGCCGGGAAGTCTTGCTGGCGGACCGTGAATTTGCCTTAAAAGTTGGATTGCCGGTACGTTTTCATTTACTGACAAGTAGTGGCGATACGGAATATCATCCAGGCGATATTACCGAGTTGGATGATGAGCATTTTCATAGTTTACCGCCCTTAGCTGTAGTTTTAGAGGGGCAGCAAAACCTTGAGGTTCGGGTGAATTTGCTGACAACCTA
>CAVUMJ010000361.1:0-6522 GCA_963741375.1 uncultured Pseudomonadota bacterium | reverse complement strand
CAAGATTGCCGATCCATACCATATCCCCCCCGGCTCAAAATTACGGGTGCCGGTTAAGTGGATAACTCAGTTTTCTATCCTGGCAAAAGTCAATAGCATACACGGTCAAGCCGAACTTATTGACGCAGAGAGCGGTAAAATCACGCCATTGAGTTCCGGAAATTTCGTATTCATGGGAGACTCTATCAAACCAAGCCTGATTCTACTTTGGTCTTAGAATTTGTTGATGGCTCAACTCTTTTAGTACAGCCGGATAGCCGCTTGGTGCTTAATAACCTAAGTCTTTTTGGCAAGACCGGCATGGCCGATACACAGTTACACTTAAACCAGGGGCGAGTGGAAACCAAGGTAGAAAAAAAGAAAGGCCCGGCTAGCCGCTTTAAGATTTCAACGCCGGTCGGCGTTACATCCGTTCGTGGCACAGACTATCGGGTTAGCTCGGAGCCGGATTCAGACAAATCGCTCGCCGAAGTTCTTGAAGGCGGCGTCAGAGTAAACAGCGCCAGCCATACAAAGCTCATTACTGAAGGATACGGCAGCCAATTTTCCAGTCATGCCCCGCCTAGCCAACCTATTGAATTATTGGCGGCTATAGACACAAAATCCATCCCGGAAGTGTTTGACCGGGTGCCGATTCAATTCGTACAGCCCTCCGCTCCAAAAATAAAAGGCTATAGACTGCAAATTTTTACCGATCAAAACTTCGATGAAGTCTTGTTTGATCGAAAATATATAACGAATCAAATTCGTGGTCCGGAATTGCCGGATGGAGACTATTACGGCCGTATCCGCGGTATGGATGAAAACGGTCTTGAAGGTAAAAACGCCGAGTTTCAGTTTAAAATTAATGCAAAACCGGAAGCGCCATTTCTACAAGATCCCAAGCCGGATGCGGGTTTAATTGAAGAAACGCCGGGGTTTATCTGGGCTAGGCAAGAAGATATTCAAAAATACCATTTCCAATTGGCAAGAGACAAACTATTTAATGATCTTGTCGTTGATCTGCCAAATCTTCAGGATAACTTTCTAAACAGCGGTTATCTGCTCGAACTGAAACAGTATTTTTGGCGTGTTGCCAGTATTAGCGAAATTGAGGGCCAGGGGCCTTACAGCGACACTCAAACTTTCAAACGCCTACAACCGCCGCCAACAGCCGAAGAGCCAACCATTAACGATACTTCAATGGTCCTACGTTGGTCGGCAGACTTGCCGGATGTAAAATATCATGTGCAATTGTCCAAAGATGAAACCTTTTCAGAACTTACAGTCGATAAGCAGGTTCCTGTACCCTCATTGGAAATTGAAAGACCGGAAAGCGGCGAGTACTTTATGAGGATTAGCTCTGAATATCCGGATGGTTTCGTGGGGCCGTTTGGCAAGCCGCAAATTATTGACGTACCGAGTTCATATCAATATTGGTGGCTGTTAGGCTTATTGCCTCTATTGGCTTTAATAGCCATATAGGTGATTTGTGCGCTTCCCGTCGATAGGTTCGCGGAGTAGCCTGTATAAACTGATACTAATTCTATGCCTGCCGGCTCTCACCTTGGTTTTGCAGCAATTTGAGCTGTTAAAACATTGGGATAATCAGGTTTTCGATATGGAATCATCCATGCTTCCACGGCCTGCTGCTAAGGATATTGTCATTGTGGCGATCGATGAATATAGCTTGCAGAAAATTGGGAAATGGCCCTGGTCGCGGCGTACTCACGCCGAATTAATTGAGTTGTTGACGGCAGTCCAGCCTCGGGCGATAGGCCTGGATATCATTTTTGCCGAGCCGGATCAAAATGATCCGGCCGCCGACCAGGCTCTTGTCAATGCCGTTCGAAACAACGGCCGCATCATTCTGCCGGTTTTGCCCGATGTCAACACAGACGGAAGCCTGCAGATAACTTCTCCCTGGCCGGAACTTGCGGATTCTGCAGCTCAACTAGGACATGTCGATACCGAGATCAATAATGATGGCGTGGTTCGCAACGTTTATTTAACTGCAGGCATGGGCGGAAAATATTGGCCATGTTTTGCTTTGGCCTTATTGACGCTTGATAAACAGATCGGAAATTCGTATTTGAAAGGCGCCCGCATTTTGAACTCGGAATCTTCATCAGACCTCTGGCAACGCGACTTTCGCATCGAACTGCCTTTTCCCGGCTCTGCCGGACACTTTCCGCGGATTTCTTACGCAGATGTGTTATCCGACCCGAATTTAAGGGCCGGTTTGCGCGGCAAATTCATTTTGGTAGGCATAACCGCTGCGGGTTTGGCTCAGAGATTTACTACCCCATCATATAACAATACCGGGTTAATCAGTGGTGTGGAAATTAATGCCAATGTGCTTGATGTATTGCTCAGGGATATTTCAATACTCAGTCTGAATAGTACATGGAGCTTGATTCTAAGCGGGGTTTTGGTGATTGCGCCGCTATTTGGCTATCACTTTTTTGCCCCTCGTCATGCTTTATTCTTCAGTTTGTTATTTTCCGGATTAACCTTAAGTTTGACCACCATTCTGTTTAGAGTATTTCATTACTGGTATGGACCGATGCCGGTTTTATCGGTTTTGACTACCGGTTATTTGCTTTGGATTTGGCAGCAGCTTCAATTTTTTACTCAATCCCTGTTTAATCAAAAGCAATTAGCCAAAGCCACCTTACATGCCATTGCCGAAGCGGTGATCACCACCAACGCCAAAGGTGTCATTGTTTATATGAATCCGGCTGCAGCGCTGTTGACAGGCGTCTCGGATGAAACTGCCAAGGGTTCGCACATTGATTCGGTGGTTAAATTTGTTAATCATGAGGATAAAAATCCCAAAGACAAATTTGAGTATTTTTTTCAAAGTTTATTGCATGATCGAACCATCAGGGAAAATGTACCCAGATATATTGTTAGTCATTCCGGAAATGAATATGCGGTACAGATCAACGCCAGCCCCATCAAGGAAAAATCAAACAAAATGACAGGGGCGGTTTTTGCTTTTAGCGATATTACCGAAACGCTGCAAATCAGCAGTAAAATTAATTATCTTGCCAGCCATGATCCGCTGACCGGATTAGCGAATAGAGTGCTTTTCAATCAGCAAATTGAAAAAGCCATAGCATCCTGCCATCGGCAAGAAAATTATTTGGCGGTGCTCTTTATAGACCTGGATGATTTTAAAAAGGTAAATGACGGCATGGGGCACGGCGTCGGCGACCAATTGCTGATCGAGGTGGCGGCAAGACTGCTTGCCAACATGCGTCAGATTGATACCGTGGCTCGCTGGGGTGGAGACGAGTTCGTTGTGTTAATCGAGCAATTACCGAACGAAGAGGATATCAGCAATATCATCTCAAATATATTTGAACGTTTGTCGCCCCCCTATCATTTAGAAGGTCAGACGCTTTATGTCACCACCAGCATCGGCATTAGCGTCTTTCCGAAAGATGGGCAAACAGCCGAAGAACTATTGGTCCATGCCGATGCCGCATTGTTTCAGGTTAAGGAACATGGCCGTAATAATTATGGTTTTTTCCTGAACAGCTTAAACAAATCGACTAAGAACCGTTTAGAGATGGAGAAAGAGCTGTATATCGCCCTGGAGGCAGGCGAATTTGAAGTTTACTATCAGCCGCAGATAGAGCTGAAAACCAACAGGATAATCGGCGCGGAAGCATTATTGCGATGGAATCACCCTCATAAAGGCATGATTCCGCCGGATATATTTATTCCTTTGGCTGAAAAAACCGGATTCATTAATCAAATCGGAGATTGGGTGCTGCAATCCGTATGCAGGCAAATCGGCGAGTGGCAAAAGCAGGATTCACCGGAAATATGTATTTCAGTCAATATTTCTACGCGTCAGTTTCTGCAAAACAATCTCTGCGGCAAAATCATTCAGACGCTAACGGATAATAATGTGCATGGCCGGTTTTTAAAGTGCGAAATCACGGAGAGCTTGATGATAAAAAATATCGACAAGGTTGCTAAGATACTTTGCGAAATACGAGAGCTTGGCGTCAGAGTTTCTATCGATGATTTTGGAACAGGGTTTTCATCCTTGAGTATGCTAAATAATTTTCCTATTGATCAATTAAAAATCGATAAAGAATTTATCAAAAACTTAGGCTCGGATAACGATAGCTGCAATATAGTGCAGTCAATTATTATGTTGGGACATAATATGAATATGGATGTTGTTGCAGAAGGCGTCGAAGACCGGAAACAGCTTAACTTTCTTTCGGAATGGGACTGCGATCATATTCAAGGCTATTATTTTAGCCGTCCGCTTACTTCTAACGGAATGGCTGAATTTATATTGCAAGACAGGTCTGCGGTTCTAATTAGCCACCAGTAGGTTGGCGCTGAATGCAATGAAGCCCAACAATTAAGGCCATAGATTTCTTGATGGCCGCCATGTTGCGCTTCACAATATTCAGCCCTACGACCATTCCTGACCTGCGCGTCAAGCCGCTCAGACAGACTAATTAGAGTCTACTCAATTAATACAAGTTATTGATATTTATTGAATAACACGTATTTTATGGGTATTGTTGTGCATGAAAAATGAGCCCTAACCCTCAAAAACCATGCGCCGATGATCCAATACTGTAGCTCAAAACAACTGACGATTGCCGAGTTTGATTGGCCTTTCGAAACTGTTATATGACAAGGAGCGGCATTAAGGATTAATCTTTGCTAATAAAAAACCCGCATTTAGCGGGTTCAGTCAGGTATTATTTTTGTTATTTTTAGACACCTAATCACATTAATTTGTTGCGATTATTTTTGTTATTTTCCGTACAAACGGCCGCATACCTCCTCCTTAGAAAAATCACGACACTTTCGAGTCGAAACAAATTTGCATAAGGCGGGCGGATTCTATTGGGTAATAGCCTAATTGTCCAGAAAAAAATGTGACACTTTTGAGCCCATGATTACTGATTGTTTATTATCCATAGCGCTATCGGAGGACTAGAATCTGATATTTATTGTGCTCAAAAATATTCAACGTTTTACTGCGATAGGTCTATGGCGAGAACGTAGCTGAACACTGAATTCGCCGCATGCATGAAAACGATAAAGAAGTTATCAATGGAGCCAAGAAAAAAGCATGACCTGATGCCTAGATTCAGCAAGATTGCAGAAACGCTTTACTTAAAAAATCGCTGAGGTTCATTGGACAAATATCGTTCGGACTAGGCCGCTTCCCATCTTCGTATAGCCGATTCGGGCGTCGTCTTTGGAATTTACGTAATGCGCGATCCTCCATGCTGGCTTATAAATGAATGCCGCCCGCGACTTCGATGCGTTGGCCATTGATCCAGCCGCTTTCTTCAGAGAGCAGGGCGGCGACCGCGCCGCCAATATCATCCGGCTGGCCGACGCGACCGAGTGCCGTTTGTGAGGAGATCATTTTATTCAGCTCGGAATCGCTACGCACACGCCCGCCGCCAAAATCGGTTTCAATAGCGCCGGGGGCGATAGTGTTCACCGCAATGCTGCGTTCGCCAAGCTCTTTTGCCAGATAGCGCGTGAACACTTCCAGGCCACCCTTCATCATGGCGTAGGCGGCATAACCAGGATAGCTGAAACGCGCGAGACCGGAGGAAATATTCACGATGCGCCCACCATCTTTCATAAGTGGGAGCAGTTTTTGCGTGAGGAAGAAGGGCGCTTTGAGATGCACGTTCATGAGTTGGTCGAATTGCCCGGGTGTGGTGGTTGCGATTGCCTCGTAAATTCCCATACCTGCGTTATTGATCAGATAATCAAAATCGTTACGCCCCCAATACTGATGCAACTCCTGCTTTACCGATGCAGCGAATGTATCGAAACCAGTATGTTGCGAAACATCAAGTTGCAATGCAATGGCTTTGCCGCCTTTGGCGGCAATTTCACCAACCACTTTATCGGCTTCAGCTTTTTGTGAGAGGTAAGTGATGATGGCGTCCGTTTTATGGTCCGCCAAATGCAGCGCAATGCTTTTACCAAGCCCTCGACTGCCGCCTGTTATCACAGCAATTTTCTGAATCATTTTATTCCTCCAACCGTTGAAAATATTTTGCTTACTTTATTGGTCTTTCCAAAAATAATAAATGCTTCATAAATGATTATACTGTTCATATTTTATAAACAAAACAGCGCCCGCCGGTGGTGGGCTCGGGGTTGCCTCGGAACATCACGCCGATTTTCATGCGAATCTGATTGATGAATATGACCAGGGTGTGCGACTTGGAGATGGTGCCGGTCAGCTTGCGCAGGGCCTGACTCATCAGGCGCGCCTGCAGGCCCATGTGCGAATCGCCCTATCTCCTTCAAGTTCCGCGCGCGGGTCAGCGCGGCGACCGAATCCACCACCACCACGTCCACCGCCCCTGTGCAGCCAGCATCTCGGTAATATCCAGCGCCTGCTCGCCATGATTGTGCTTGCCACATGGAAGGTCATCGGTGCGCACGCCCAGCTTGCGCGCGTAGGCGACGTCCAACGCATGTTCGGCGTCGACGAACGCGCAGATGCCACCCAGCTTCTGCGCTTGA
>CAVUMJ010000360.1:0-5282 GCA_963741375.1 uncultured Pseudomonadota bacterium | reverse complement strand
CGCCGCGTGCCAGGTCGTGGATTGGTGGTCATCGGAAAAGACTGCTTCTATGGTGGTGTTGCTGGCTTGGCGAAGTGGCGTCCGAACCTTTGGGGCTGCGTGTGGCTGGCGGTCATCGCGGGCCTGCTTACTGGGCGCTCTGGCTGCCGCGCCGGGCAGCGTGGCGATGCTGGCGCATCGCCTGACGGCTCACGAGTTGCCGTTGGCGTGCTGGTGGACGAAGAGTTAGAGGATGTCCAAAATCTTCTCTTGCTGGCGGCGGGGCATACTTCCTGCACAGCTATTTGAATGGTTTGTCAGGCGGCAAAACTTTTCTGAAAGTTAAATTGATTCTGCCGGAACTAAGCAGATTATCCTTGGGCAGACTATGCAGCCAATGCCTTTGAAAATCCGGTTGCATGACTAGTAAGCTGCCGGCATGCAGTAACAGTTGCTCTTGCTGCCCGCCGGCTTTGCGGCGAAAGGCGAATTGCCGGCTGGCGCCGAAACTTAAGGAGGCGATATAGGGATTCCCCCCCATTTCAGTTTCATCATCGGCATGCCAGCCGACATAATCCTGGCCATCCCGGTAAAAATTAACCAGAGCCGCATTAAAATCCAGTTTTAAAAAGGTTTCTATCCGATTCTTTATGTTACTCAGCAAGACTGTCCAAGGCCGGGTTTCCAACAGATTATTGCTGTAACTGTAGACTATGCCGTCATCCGCATGCCAGGTTTGCAACCTGGGCAGCACAAAGCGGCGGCCGCCAAACTCATATTGATTTTCCGGCCAATTTTGTTCGGTGAGCAGTCGACTGTAAATTCGTTGGCATTCCGGCAAATCGTAGAAATTCTCAACCAATTTCAATTCGCTTATCAAGCTCATCCGTTAGCTATGCCCTACTTATCCTCAGATAACTTCAGATGCGTCACCAAAGCGCTGTCCATACCGGTAATATGCAATTCCAGCCATTGCGGCAAGCGTTCTCTGACAAAAGACCGCCCAAATCCAATTAAGCCCCGGTCTATCCGGGTTTTAAACTGCCTGAATTCACTCAACAGACGCTGGTGCTCATCCTCATGTTCCGATCTGGCAGGAAAAGCATGTGCCTGCATAAGTTGATTTTCCTGCTCAAAATGTTGCAGACTCAGTTCATAAAGACGTTGGAAAAGCGCTGAAAAATCAGCCTTATCCGCCACATCCAGCTCATTCAATATCTCGATAAATTCAATATGCTCGGCATCAATGATTAAATAATCCAGAGCAAACAGGCGTGACTTTTCTATTAATGGCATATTGGCGCTTAAATTAAGATAATAAAAGGGATAACGACATCATTAGGCAACTATTTAGCTATAGCAATACTGTTTTTTCAGTCATAAATATTAATTATCCTCTCAGATAGCCGAATTTTGTGCAATTTTGTTTACAGTTAAGAAGACTTTTGTTCAGCAAAGTTCAAAGTTGTTGAAGCAAAGCTTGCGCCAATTTTTTAGGTTGGAAATTCGCCTTATTAATCAACAGCCCCGCCTTTTCCAAGAACCAAAAACACAAAACAAACTGCAATTTAGGCAGGCTGGAATTGTTCAATTCGCAACTATTCCGTCTGGATTTTGTCGTTATTCAATCATGGTTGCTAAAATTTTCATCCTAATATCCTATACTGGATATTAGGCATTTACCAATTTTGGTTTGGATTAATCCAGGTTAAATATACTAGATGCTGAAGGCCCAGGCATCAGTCGAAATATACCGTGAATATATGCTTCCCGACTTATTGTCTGCAGTAATTTAAGACACGGTTTAGCCGGCTACTATAGGCAATGAATTGAGTTTTTTGCGCTCATAAAATAAATTTCCTGAATTTGTGCAAAATTCAGCATTTTTTGATTTCACTTAAGGTAAATGGCCTTATTTAGCGCTATTCTAACATCACTGAAATAAACTAGGCAGTGATGAAAATCACAGGGGTTCTAATAAACAATAAAATTAACCTTGTAAACTATTATGAATTTATTTTTGGTTTTGTTTTTAATCGTTTTGGCCCTGCTAGTGGGATATTTTCTTGGGGTATGGATGCATGGCCGGCAAACACTGGCGAAACAAAAGCTAATGCCTCCCCCTGCTCCATCCATACCATTGGAAAAAATAGAAAAATATTTAAAAAGCATAGATAGACTGGCTAGCGATGTAACACCGGTGTGGAGCAACCATATCGAATCCTCACGGCAACAAATGGAACAAGCTGTTTCCGAGCTGACTACACGCTTTTCAAATATTGTGATGAATCTTGATGAAACCTTGCGCACCTCTAACTTGACCATTAGTGATAATGCCAATGCAGTTTTTGAAAATAGTCACGATCACTTGATCAAAGTGGTTAGCTGTCTCGATGATTCCATGCAGCAAAACCAGTCGGTATTGGAGCAGATGCGCTCTCTGGCCGGTTTTATTAATGAATTAAAGCTTATGGCGAAAGAAGTAGCCAGAATTGCTGAACAAACCAATCTGATTGCGTTGAATGCCGCTATTGAAGCAGCCCGGGCAGGAGAAGCCGGACGAGGTTTTGCCGTAGTGGCGGACGAAGTGAGAAAGCTGTCTAATCTATCCGGAGATACCGGCAAACAAATCGGCTCTAAGATTGAACAAGTCAGCGGCTCCATTCAAAAGGCGCTAGCCACAGTGGAACAAAACACTCAGAAAGAAGCTTTGACTGTAGTCTCTGCTCATCAAGATATTCAGGAAGTTCTGAGTAATCTGCAAAATGTGTTTAACGGCTTACAACAGTACACTAAAAAGCTCAACCTATCCTCTCATTCGATTAAAAATGAAATTAATGAATCTTTAATACACTTTCAGTTTCAGGACAGGATTGGTCAGATATTATCGCATGTACGGGATAGTCTGGAGGAATTCCCTGTCTATATCCGTACAAGTCATGCAGACGGCATCCAGGAAATCAAACCTTTGGCTACCGATAAAATTCTGCATTCCTTAAGCACTAATTACACAATGCAAGCCGAATTCAATGCGCATGGTAATCATAATGCAGGTTTGCATAAAAATAATCAAACCTCTGATGACATCACTTTTTTTTAGGACAACATTATGTCGAAAACCATTTTAGTAGTCGATGATTCCGCATCTGTTCGCCAAGTAGTTGGTATTGCCTTAAAAGGCGCCGGTTACGAAATCATGGAAGCTGTTGACGGCAAAGATGCACTCAGCAAACTGACAGGGCAAAAAGTCCATTTGATTATTTCCGACGTAAACATGCCTAATATGGATGGCATTAGTTTTGTCAAGGAAGTTAAAAAACTACCGGCATACAAATTTACTCCGGTGATTATGCTGACCACCGAATCACAAGAATCCAAAAAACAGGAAGGCCAGGCCGCCGGAGCAAAAGCCTGGGTGGTTAAACCGTTTCAACCGGCTCAAATGCTGGCGGCTGTTTCTAAATTAATTCTGCCGTGACGTTTGGCGCAATTGATTGAAATACTGACAAGCCGTCAACTTGCCGGCGGCTAGTTTCGTCTGATCCTTTAGCTTCAGACTATGCGTGGTGAACATGCAACAATTGTTGATAGATGGAGAACTGACCATTTATAACGCGACGGAACAAAAAACTGCTTTATTGAATTTTCTCAACAGTGGCGATCAGTTGGAAATCGATCTTTCCCAGGTTTCAGAACTCGATACAGCCGGCTTGCAGTTATTAGTCCTGATCAAACGTGAAGCGGCCAAACTCGGCAAGGATTTGCGCTTTGTCATGCATAGCAAAATTGTACAGGAAGTACTGGAACTCACCAATCTGACTACCGGCTTTGGCGACCAGGTTGTTATGTCATTTGAAAAGGAGCACTAAAATGAGTTATGACCATGACATGAAAGAAGCCCTGCAAACCTTCACCATTGAAAGTATTGAACTGTTGCAAGACATGGAAGACAACCTGTTAAACATTGAGGACAGTACCGATCCTGGCGAACGTATTAACTCTATTTTCAGAGCCGCCCACACCATTAAAGGTTCTGCAGGCTTGTTCGGCCTGGATCATATCGTGCGTTTTACCCATGTAGTTGAAAGTGTGCTGGATGCCTTACGAGACGGCAAACTGGCCATCAGCACGGAGTTAGTGGCTATCCTGCTGCCCTGCTGCGATCACATAAGCCTGCTGGTGGGTAACGTGGCAAACGATATTTTAACTGAAAATCCGGATATCACTGCTGACGGCGATCTGCTGATTGATATGCTGAAACCGTTTTTAAATACTCAACAGAAACAACCTGCAACTGAATTTATTCACCAGCAAGCTCATGTGGAATCGATTGGCGGCGGCGGAGTAATGGAAAGCGGAAACTGGCATATTTCCTTACGCTTTGGCATAGACAGTCTGAGAAACGGCATGGATCCCTTGTCGTTCATCCGCTATCTATCCACCATGGGCGAAGTGGTGCATATAAGCACCATCAGCAGCGGCATCCCGGAAATAGAAAACATGGATCCGGAAAACAATTATCTGGGCTTTGAAATTAATCTGAAAAGCGACGCCAATAAAGAAACCCTGGAAAATGTGTTTGAATTTGTGCGGGACGAAAGTCTGATCTTTATCCTGCCGATGGAGAGTTCGATAGAGAAATATATCGAATTAATCCATAACCTGCCTGAAAACGATCAATTTCTCGGAGAATTACTGGTAAATAGCGGGGTTGTCACCAAACGCGAACTGGAAGAGGGCTTAAACAAACAAAAATCCGTTCAGGAAAATAGCCAACCCAGCCAGCCAATTGGCGAAATTCTGATTGAACAACGTGCGGTTCAACAACCTATAGTCAACGCCGCCCTGGAAAAACAAAAGCATATCAAGGAAAGTAAAAATCTGGAAAACCAAAGCATCCGTGTCGATGCCGAGCGGCTGGACAAATTAATTGATTTAATCGGTGAATTGGTGATTTCCAGCGCCGGCGTAAATTTACAAGCACTTCAAACCACTCAATCCGCCTTGCTGGAGGCTACCGGCGAAATGATGCGGCTGGTTGAGGAAGTCCGGGATAGCGCGCTGCAATTGCGTATGGTGCCGATAGGCACTACCTTCAGCCGTTTCCAACGTGTCGTGCGGGATGTCAGCAAGGAACTAGGTAAAAACATTAATCTGGTGATTACCGGCGGCGATACCGAAGTCGATAAATCCGTGGTTGAAAAAATCAGCGATCCATTAATGCATTTAGTACGCAACGCCATGGATCACGGTATTGAGCCCACAGAGATTCGCAGCCAAAATGGCAAACCGCCGACTGGCAC
>CAVUMJ010000359.1:0-8286 GCA_963741375.1 uncultured Pseudomonadota bacterium | reverse complement strand
CGGCAATGTCTATCATTACCCGTCCTATTGCAAGTTGTTTCATAGTATCAATCAAAAAAAATGGAATATACTTGTCGTTAGTCGCCGTTTATTATATGAGGAAATCAAGTGCATAAATTTTTTTTATTAATCGCGTTATCACTTCCGCCAATTCTTGGCTGGGCAAATTCCGAAGAAGCCAAACCCGACGAAAGCGCCGGCCCGGTTATCGAATACGTCGAAATGAAACCAAAATTTACAGTTAATCTGGCCGAAGCTAAACATTATCTGATGATTAATGTGCAATTACTGGTGGAGGGCGCTGAACACGTCGAAAAAGTAAAAAAAGTTATGCCGATTTTACGCAATGAAATGATCATGATGCTGAGCGGCATGCATGTAGCAGACATACAAACCATGGAGCAACGCGAGGCATTGCGCGTTAAGTCCAAGCAGGTCATTACTGATTTATTGACTAAATCTAAAAATAGCGATGGATTTAGGGATGTGTTTTTTTCTGAGTTTTTGGTGCAGTAATTTTAAGGGGAAGCAACAGAAAACAAAATTCAATAGTGAAAGGCAAAGTTCGACCCGTTGCGGTCATTGGTTTATAAATCCGAATGACGGCTTTAGTGCGTATTTCTATCAAATTGTAGGGTGGGCAATGCTTTTCTGCCCACCATTCGAAGGCAACAGCTTTAAATCCTCGTGGGCACAAAAAGCGTGCCCACCCTACCGGGCTAAAAATAGCGATGGATTTAGGGATGTGTTTTTTTCTGAGTTTTTGGTGCAGTGATCCTTTAATTCGTATTAGTGAATTTAAACAAACAACACCAAAGTCCCATAGGTTTTTGAGCAGGGGGGGATTTAACTTTGCAGCGATTCCCTCAATGGATTCTCAAGGAAAGCCAACATATCTGGAACCGGCATTGTCAACATCTTAAACAATACGGCGGAATCCAACTTTGCGTTTTCTATTCAATCCAAGTAGGCCCATTATCCCACAGCCGAATAACCAAATCGAAGCCGGTAGCGGAACTGGGGCGCTTGCTTGAATTTGTCCAGGGCTGATCGCCCAAACATAATAGTCGGCGAGAGGTTTATTGATGGCGAACTGGTAGCCTGTTTGGGTATTGAAGTACCATGCGTAAGTTAAGTTGGTTGCAAGCTCTGTTCCAGACCAGTAAATTTGAGCTTGCACGTTGGTAAAGGGCCCAGGGTTTCCTGGTTGGTACATGGAGCCGTATCCATGTCCTAATATACCAAATGTTTGGGAAAGAGGGTTGTTTGGATCATAAGCCAATGCCCCCAATTCACTGTAATAAAGTTCGCCAAGCTGGCTGGTGGTTTGGTTGTAATTTGCTTGTGGATTTGTTCCAGACGAGGGTAGTGCCCATTGGTTACTGTTGCCGTAGTCTATAAAGTTTAAATAATTAATAAACGCTTGTGCGCCAAACCAGTCTGCCGTGCCGTTTGCACCAAAGTTGCTTGCCGTTACCTTGTAACTGCCAGAGCCGTTGTTGTCGTATGCATTCGGCGTATCAGTAATCGATGGACTTGCGGCAATGATGGCGTTGATCACATTCAATGTGCCTTGCTGACTTTCCAATGTTTGTAATAAATTGCCGTTAGATGTCCATGTGACGTTCAATGCACTATCATACACACCCAATCCATTATCTACTGTAGTTAATGAGGCATTTGCGTTTGAAACGGCACTAGCCAAAACTAATGGGGCCAATAAAATTTTAGTCAGCTTCATTAAGGTTCCTTACTTTTAAAATTAAAGTCTTTGGTATGTATCCTAAAAAATTCGAGTTTGTTCTATACGGCTATCCGAACAACACGACCCTTTTTGCGATCATAAAATTCAAAGCATGTTTCATGCCATTGCTAACGTCTTTTAAAATAGCTGTTCTGATCTTGTAAATACAGACTAAATTTGCAGCTCATACAATATTTGCTGACCAGATTTGCAGTTGGTTTATTCAGGATTCAATATGCCGAATTTGCTCTTTCAATACTGACAGAGCAAATTCGCTAGACAAATAAAATATATGGGAGAGTCTAGATTACGCTAGTAAAATAAATTTCAAATGGACTTTTATATACATGATAGAAAGTGGGTTTGATAAATTGGCGCAAAGCGTAAAAAAAAGCATTGGTGAAATTGACGTCACAAAGGCACTATTTTCAATACATGTCGTTCGGCGCCCATTTCGGCTGCGATGACATCAATGTCGTGATCGCTGATCTGAAATATCCCAAATCGAAGTTGATACCCCCAATTCCGATTTCCTGCGGAAAACTCCAACACATTCAAGGATCGGCTGAATAGGCGATTCATTGGCATTGCACCAAGCTACATCGCGGCGGAAGGGACAAAGCCCGCCGCCCATGTCGAACTCTGGTATTGCGATTGCTCCAATTTGAGTACACCGAGTCGACGCTATCGTTGTCAGCAACCGAGAAGGCCAATTCACCGCCGCCAACGTTCGCAGCAGCAGAAGGTTTAACGTCATGCCTCGACCATAGACCCAACTTCACGCCTGACGCAAGAACGAACATGGCAAACTTTGGTGAGGCCTCTATTGCCTGCCGGCTTCTCCAATAGGTCTTCATAGAACTGTGCGCTAATCGCCGGGCTATCTACGTATAAGATAATGAAATTCGGGTCTGTCATATGGATACTCCGCATTGGTTGATAAAGGAGCCGGTGCAAGATGCTCGACGCAATCAATGCTAGGTCATGCCACTGTCAGTTTCTGTCAGTAGTCGCTTATTGCTGTGACGGGATGCCTTCGATTTCGCGCCATTCTTTCAATAATACTTGACGCCGGCGCGGGTAGCGTTGATCCAGCATTTCCAAAGAAGAGATTCGATCGGTGCGGAAATGCCGAAATCCTAGGCGCAATTCGCACCACGCCACTAAAATCCGCACATGATCAAAGTATCCGAGAGCGAAGGGCCACCATATCCTTCGAAAGGAATCCATACCCTTGAGATCGCAGTATTGAATCTCCAACATGCGCTCCGTCCGAATTGCCTGACGAATTTGCTGCAGTTCTGTGTCTCCGCTCTTGATGTCGATACCGGGAACAACTAGTAGCGCGGATCCGTCCAGTGAATTGCGCAATTCATTTGGCAAAACCGCAGCAATTTTTGTGAGAGCACTTCTAGCAGCGTCACCCAGCCGTGCATCTCCGCGATCAGCTACCCAGCGTGAGCCAAGAACCAGCGCCTCGATTTCATCTTCCGAAAATATGAGATGAGGCAGCATGAAACCAGGACGCAAAACGTAACCAAGCCCAGGCTCTCCTTCGATACTGGCGCCTTGTTCATGCAATGTTCCTATGTCGCGGTAAAGGGTGCGAAGATTGATGCCAAGTTCCGCAGCCAACTGCGCACAGGTAACCGATGGCTTTGCAAAATTTGGATCAAATCTAATAAGCGTTGAGTGCGAGACATACGGAGTTATTTTGTAAGTAATTTTTATTAATGTAAAAAATAAACACTCATAGCCATTTTAATTTCCGACATCAGGCTTTCCGCCTGTTCCGCCGTCATTGCCACAGGCGGATATTGACCCCAGATTGGAGCCGGCCAGGCCTTATCTGTACGGTAGCGAACCACATGATGTATATGTAATTGCGGCACCAAATTTCCAATAGCGGCGATATTCAACTTGTCCGGTGAGTAAATGTTTTGCAAAGCTTCCGCCAGCATGCATGATTCCGCCATTAGTAAACTACGGTCTTCGGCATCCAGTTGATAAATCTCGCTGACATCATGACGGCGCGGCACTAATACAAACCAGGGATACTGATTGTCATTCATCATCAGCAGTTGAGACAAAGCCAGATTGCCGACCAAAAAACTGTCGGCTTGCAATTGAGGGTGAAGTTTAAAATTTTCCATGCCTTAAATCTGTAAATTTATGTTTAACCAATAAACGCCCGTTCATGATTCGACAAGACTAGCAAGAAGGGCTCAGCGATTCATTTTGCGGGTGAGAATTTTAAAATCCCGGTCAAGCCTTCGACAAGCTCCGGTTGAACGGAATTTTTAAAGCTTTCAACCGATTTATTAAAGGGAACCTCTAAAGTTTAATTAAAACCACTATTTTCAAGATAAAAACATAACATTTCCAGAACATTTGTACTCACATTTTTTTGCATAGCTATTCTGCTCAAGCCGCCACCATTAACGAGTTTTCCTGCAATCCGTTCTATCTTGCCGCCGGATAGCCGGCATATGGCTATATACGCCATAGGTTGATCTATGCCAAATTGCGGGCAGGCTTCCGAATATCCGGTGGCGGCCAAGCCGATATCACTTTCAAACATACTGCAAGCCGCTGCCGCCATATTAAAGGCGATTTCCTGGGAAACGCAATTCACGCTTTCGGCATATTGCCGGTCTATATTTAATAGTCTAACTTTTTGCTGCAAACTGTAAGCGGTGATTCCACCCTCAAAAAAATCCGAACTACCGCTAATTGAGCCTAAAGCCGCTTGTATTTGACCGCAAGTCAAACTTTCAGCTACAGCTATTTTCATATGTTTGTTCGTTAAGTAATACTTTATATTTTTTAATAATTTATCTGTCATTATTGATAATTAACTTTAAAATAAAAATTTGCTTTAAACAAGGTATTTGCATTACCCTGAATAAACTATTGGTGCGGGACGGCTAAGCACATTAAAATAAATTGTTACTATTCAGTTTTAATCGATGTGTCCTGCACCGAGTATGTAAAAGAATTGTCTGTAGGATGGGTAGAGCGACAGCGAAACCCATCAAACAGATACAAAGATGGGTTTCGCTGTCGCTCTATCCATCCTACGCAATAAAATCATAATTCTTTCACTGTCGCTACCGCCCGGCACATCCTTTGAAAGTAACAAAAAGCCAGCCCAAAACAATAACTATTAGGTGGTGACATGTCAGCAGAGAGTCTCGCAGCTTCTTTTACAGATGTAAATAAAACGATGGCGGTTTCATTCCGGTTTTTATTATGTCTGTACGCCATTATGCCGATATGTATAGTTTTACAATTGCTGGATCAGTTTTATTTTGATTTCGCTATACGCGACAAATTGCCCAGTAGCCCCAGCCATTTTTTATTATTTCAGGTGTTGTTCGGCACCCCGCATATTATTGCCAGTAACTTGCTGTTAACTTTTAACCGTGAATATTTTGTGACTTTTAAAACCAAGATAGTCGGCATGACAGTTTTTATTATCTTGTTTTTTGGGGTGGGCAGCTTATTCATCCCTTATGAAGTGCTATATGTGATTACCGCCTGCTGGACTGTATATCATGTTTTAAAACAGCAGCATGGCATCGCCAAAGCTGTTTGCGGCTTACCGGTTAAGACTTTTTACCTGCAATTGTGGTTAAGCGTGATCGCCGGAATTTTAATCTATCTGGGTATTTTTTTAAAAAACAGTTTATCCACCGAACAAGCCAAACTCACTTTGCAATTATCGGCAATATTATGTCTGTTGTTATTAGCCAGTACCTGGCATGCTCAAAAATATGTCGACAATCGGCTTGGCTTGTATTTTTTATGGGCAAACGCTTCGCTGGTGTTCAGTAGCTGGTATTTATATTCGCAACATTTTTATTTTCTGGCCATCCTGATTCCCCGTCTGGTGCACGATATTACCGCCTACAGTTTTTATGTCAGCCATGATGTTAATCGACAAGGCCGGCAAGCAGATAACAGCATATATCAATTAGCCAAAACCTGTCATTTTCCGGTGGCGATGGTGCTGCCGGTCAGTTCATTTATTTTGACTTATCTGTTTCAGGCCTATGGCGATGACATGGTCAATTTTTTCATGCAAACTCTGTTTTCTACGCAGATATATAAAGCAGTCACCTTGGGTTTGATAGGCTATTTGGCTCTAATGCATTATTATACGGAAGCTTTTGTCTGGTCAGCAGGATCACCGCTAAGACGATATATCCGCTTTGCCAAATAAATCAATTACACTTCGGCAAGGCTCTCCTGAGCGTAAGACGAAGTGGGCATTATTAATTGTTTCAAAAGTTTTCGCCTTTAGTATGTATCATGTCAGAGGTCTTGGGAATCGGGGGTGTTTGGCAAAGCCTACACGGACGTACTTGCGGCGTCCTTTGACAAACACCACCGGTTTCCAAGACCGGAAAATACCAATAACCTAAATGGGTAGCAGTTTCTTGTTATTCGCTTAATGCGAAAACTTATGGAATTATTAATATCATGCTCGCAACATCCTTGCTAACCAGGAACTGTTATGGATAAACAACAACTGCGTATTATTTTTTTCTATACGTTCTTCTTAATAGGCAATGCCCACGCATCGCCTGAACTCTGGTTTCAGGCCGGTCAACAAAGCGTTGCGGAAGCCAAACAACTGATACGCAATGAAAAGCCTGCCAAAAACGTAATTTTGTTTCTGGGCGATGGCATGGGTATTTCCACCATTACTGCCGCCAGAATTTTCGACGGTCAGCAAAAGGGCGGTTACGGAGAAGAAAACTCTCTGAGTTTTGAAAAATTGCCTTATTTAGCCTTATCGAAAACTTATAGCGTTAATCAGCAAACTCCCGATTCTGCGCCGACCATGACTGCAATTGTCACCGGGGTAAAAACCAATGCTGATTTAATTTCCGTTAACGAAAATATCGCCCTAAATGAGCCGGACCAAAAAATCGTAACCGAGAATAAATTACCTACCATTTTAGAACAGGCTAAATTTAAGGGATTGTCAGTTGGGGTTGTTTCCACTGCCAGGATTACCCACGCCACTCCGGCCGCCACCTATGCCCATACCTCAAATCGTGATTGGGAAGCGGACTCAGATAAACCCGCTAATGCAACAGTAACGGATATTGCCGCACAATTAATCGACTTTGAATCTGGCTCCGGAATTGACGTGGCCTTAGGCGGGGGTAGGGCAAAGTTTTTGCCCAATAATATGCAAGATCCGGAATATGGCATAAATGGCAAACGCAAAGATGGCCGGGATCTGACCGGCGAATGGCTTAAAAAATATCCAAATGCCCAATATGTCTGGAATAAAACCCAGTTCGACGCCATTGACGCCAATACCACCGAACATTTATTGGGTTTGTTTGAGCCATCCCATATGCACTATGAGGCAGACAGGCTAACTCACGATCAAGCAGGTGAACCTTCCTTGACGGAAATGACCGGCAAAGCCATTGATATTCTCAAAAAAAATAAGCGTGGCTTTTTCCTGATGGTGGAAAGCGGCAGGATAGACCACGCTCACCATGCAGCTAATGCATACAGGGCATTAAGCGATACCCAGCAACTGGCGGCGGCGGTGCAAACCGCCATTGATAAAACCGGTTTGGCGGATACTTTAATTATCGTTACTGCCGATCATAGCCATGTTTTTACCATAGGCGGCTATCCGCACCGGGGCAATCCCATCCTGGGATTAACCCAAAACTCCAACGCCGGCCAGCCTGAACATGATTTACTTGGTTTGCCTTACACAACGTTGAATTATGCAAACGGTCCCGGTTATACCGGTAAATCCAATCAACAGCCGGAAGGCTCCAAAAGCTTTGCTACACCAGCCGTCGGCAATTGGGCGGCCGGCAGTGAAGGGCATATGCCAGGTTCTTACTCGCCCGCCACCGGCAGACCGGTATTGAACAACAATCTGGTTCAGTCTGCGGATTATTTGCAGGAGGCTGTGTTTCCGCTGCCTGCGGAAACGCATGGTGGTGAAGACGTGGCTATTTTCGCCGGTGGCCCTTACGCGCATTTGTTCCACGGAGTGATGGAACAGAACGTGATATACCATGTCATGGCGGAAGCATTAGGGTTAAATAGTCAGCCGCATATTGTCAAACATCAGTCAGCTGACAAAAAACCGCTTAAAAATCCTAAGCAATGAAAAGTTTAGGTTCGTGGGTTGCCCTGGCTGGCGCGCTGTTGTGTATTAGCAATTCAACAGCAATTGCCGAACCGCAAAATACCGGTTTACCTGAAGTCGCCTGCCATTACATTTTGAAAATTACGGATTTAGGCTCCGGTAAATCCCGGCAAACCCGGCAAGAAGACTGGTACTTTTGGCGACAGTCCGGCATGGTGCAAACCGCAAATGCCAAAGGTGATTTTGGTGAAATCTGGCAATTAACCAAAACCGGCCATATTTACTACCAAAAGTTATACTACACCGATAAAACCGCTGTGGAATATATGCCTGCAGATAATGAGGTAAATCAGCAAGACCAACCGAACCAGTAAATCAGGCAATAACATTAACGTTAATTGCTTGA
>CAVUMJ010000358.1:0-3320 GCA_963741375.1 uncultured Pseudomonadota bacterium | reverse complement strand
AGCAGCAAGTTGCCAACGCTCCAAACTCGCTTCGCCATCTATGTTTTCAGGATAATCGCATTGGCTTTCCAGGATCAAAGGCGCACGTCCGGGGTTATTCACCCGCACGGCAAACTCAACCGGCTCACCCAATGCCAGTTTGCCGGCTATTTGTCTTTGCAGGGTATAATTTTGGTTTAACCTAAACCGCTCCAGGACTATCAAAACCAACAATACAACTGCAGGCCAACGCCATAGCCTCTCTAAAGGAGCGCCAGTCCAGATGCCTATTATCGCAAAAAGCACAATCAAGCCGATTAGCAGCAGAGTTTGACGGGAGATAGACATTAACTTGCTTCCGCAAGTTTAGGAATGGCGATTTGCTGTTCGATTTCCCGGTAAATTTGAATTGCGGAAAAACCTTCCAGCAAGGCTTCAGAGCTGGGCAGCAAACGATGACCAACCACCAAAGGCGCAACGGCTCTAATATCGTCTGGCAGCAAATATTCGCGGCCATCCAAAACGGCCTCAACTCGTGCACAACGCATGATGGCCAGGGCGCCTCTGGTTGATAAACCCAGGCTGAGGCGTGGATGGTTGCGAGTCGCCTGAGCCAGCAAAATGGCATAGCTATATAGACTACCCTCTATATACACATTGGTGGCAACCTGACGCGCCTGTTCCAACAAACCTGGGGCCAAGGGCTGAATTTGTTGCAGACCGGCATTATGGCCGCCACCGGGTTTATCATAATGCTGCAGCACGGCAATTTCAGTATCAGTGGCCGGATAAGTCAGGTTCAGTTGGATTAAAAACCGGTCTAATTGAGATTCCAGTAATGGATAAACCCCTTCAAAATCCAAAGGATTCTGCGCAGCAATCAGAAAAAAATCCGCAGTCAAAGGATAGGTTTTTCTATCGATGGAAACGGCATGTTCTTCCATGGCCTGCAATAAAGCCGATTGGGTTTTTGGCCCGGTACGGTTGATTTCATCAACTAAAACCACATCGTTAAATATTGGCCCTGGCACAAATTCGAAACGCTGATGTTCTGTATTGAAAATATGCAGGCCGGTAATATCGGACGGCATCAGATCAGCCGTTCCCTGGATACGGCCAAAACTGCCGTGTATCAGTTGCGCCAGCGCTTTAGCCAGTAAGGTTTTACCCAAACCAGGGGCGCCTTCCAGTAATACGTGTCCGTTAGCTATCCAGGCAATCACCAATCCATGCAAAACTTCATCCATGCCAAAAACCACTTTACCAATTTCCTGGCGTAAATGTTTTTCCAGGTACTGTGCGGCATTGCTAGTCATAGTGTTACTGTCCTAATATAATTAATGGTGTTGGATAAACGCAATAAAGAAATGGTTTGTTTAGCTTGGGCTTGTTTCAGTAATTCCAGCTGTTTTTCGGATATGCGACTGTGCTTTGCCAGCCACTGCCAGGTTTCCGCTTCGCTATTTAAACGTCGGCTTATGGAAATATCTGTCAGCAGGTGTTTCACCAAAGCCTCGGCTAGCTGGCGTTTATTAATACGTCTGGCAAAAAAATTGGCCGTCACGTCAATATAATCCTTTGCGGACAGTTTGCCGGCAGCGATTCTGACCGGCGCCAGACGGGTGGAATAACCGATCAGATAAAATAACCATAAAATGCCTAAACCTGCCAGAGACTGATGCAGACGTGGGTCTTTAAAAAAATGATTCGGGTTGTAAAGTTCCGACAAGCCAAAATGAAAATCGTCAAATATCACTTTGGCATTGGGGGCAAGTGTCTGGCCCACAAGATTACTCAGCAAGCCGGCATTACCGGCATAAGCTAAACGCGCATTACTAAACAAATCCGCAGTCATAAACAGCACAATGCGGCCAGCCCCGGCTTTCATCTGCCAAGCGCCGGGCAAACCGGAATCAATTGTCTTCAACAGCACTTGACCCTGGTTTTCATCAGTATTAGTGCTCAAATTCCAAGGCTGTTTTAACAAATCAGCCTGGGTTGCGGTATTGACTAATTCGATGCCAACCAGTACGGAAGCGGCAGAAGCCGAAACAAATTGACTGTCCTGCGGCAACTGTTGTTTTAGAGCTTCCCGAAAATTGTTAATCTTGTTTTTAAAAGTATCAGTCTGCTTGGTCTTATGCGGTTTTTTGTTGTCTTGGTCTTCCGGCTTGCTCAACGTCCAATGAAAGTGTTCCAGAATACCTTTAGCATCGCAAAAGCAGTTATCCAGCTTCGCCCAGGGCGGATGCAGGTATGCTGCGCCTAGAATCATCAAAGTATTGCCTTTTTCCACCCAAGTCACTAAATCTTGCTGTTCATTAGCCATCAGCTTAGCCGGTAAAGGTAGACTAAGGATTAGCACGTTACCTCCGGGAGGTATGGACAAGTCGCGATTCAACTGGCTAAGTGGCTTGCGCAAGCTAAGAACAGAAATCTGCTCACGCTGTAGCCAGCTAAAAAGCCCTTTCAGGCCATCAGAACCGCGATCCTCACTGGTAGGCAGGGAAATAGGCTTGTTCAGATTCTGGTGTTGGGACGAGAACAAAACATACATAATTGCTAAAGCCGACAAGCCGGTCAACAAAGTGATTAAACGTTCCCTCACGACATGTTTCCCGCCAATACTGCCTGCACATTACGCCGATAAGTGTCCAGGATCAGGCCATCTACAGCTTTATTGCCATAAAGAATTGGCTCAGCGGTATAAAGCAAATCGGAAAATGCTGTAATCCCAGTTGGATTATGCTGAGCCAGATAATGCAAAATTTGCCTATGGGTCAGACTTTGATCGTCAGGAATGATATGGTGACTGCATAAAGCTTCAACCACCTGCTCCAGCCAGGCGGCAATCTGTAGCTTAGGAGACAAATCTTGAATATTGCCCAGTCCGGCAGATGTGCTAAGCATATGCGGGGTAAATACCGAGTCTACAGGCTGTGTTTTTCCTCTGGGTTTCAAGAAATAACCCGATTTTCGCAATTCACTAAAAATCAACCAGCCAGACAGGCACACCAGCAAAAAAATCACGCCATACAGGAAATTTAAAAGCGCATCAGGCTTAGGCCGAATCGCTTCTAAAAAGCGCGTCAACCATTGATATTGCTCTTCATATTCCTCAGGCTTCAGATTATCCAGCCATTTTAGAAAACTCTCCCACCACAGAGCTAGCTCATTGTTTGTATCGCTTATTAAAATATTGGCAATCAGTTTATCCAGTCCGTCCTGGTGGATTAGCCCGGGTTGACGCAGCACATATTGGTGATCAACTAAAAATGTCAGTCTAGGCAGATTAATTTCCACCGGCAATGACGGAACCAAGCTATCCAAAACACCCTGGC
>CAVUMJ010000357.1:0-3413 GCA_963741375.1 uncultured Pseudomonadota bacterium | reverse complement strand
GCTCTGACTGCCTTCCCGGTTTTGCATGCACTATCAATTTGCATATAACACACCCAGGCGGTACCGTTATCCGTAGACTTTTTTCGAATATAAGCCTATTCTTGTACGATAGCACTGTTTGGTATCGAAGCTGCTGATTTTTACGTTTGTCGGCCTGTGGTAAATATCATAGATAAATCCAGTGGAATTTTCGAGCCTTTTGTTGATTAGCACCCTTTATAGGCTTAACTCTATCAGTCTGTCGTTGGTTTAAATTTACCCAAATATTACTCATTGGATGCAGACACTCCTAAAAACCAATAAAGCCAAATTGTTATCGGCTATGCCAGTTGTTAAAAAATATGATTCAAGACTTGGTGCATTAAACGACTGGTGGGGGAAGATTGAGCTGATTGGCAAAATCAACAGCCGTAATATGGTTTCTACGATATTGGATGATATGGGACTGGCCAAAGGTAAGTTTGGTGAACTGCAACAAAAGCTGACTCAGAATTTACTCCTTGAGAATCTGCAAAAATTAGTGCTCGATAATGCGTCCAAAGCTCAGGTCGCCATCGATTTGTTGATTCGTAACTTGTTTGAACGCACGGCGGATGTTGGCTTTCTAGCCACCGACGACGATATTCGCCGCTTTTTGGCTGTAGATCAACCCACGGCCGAGCAAGTGAGGTTTATAGAAAACCGGCTGCAGGAATATGTTAAAAAATACAGTGTTTACGGCGAGATCATTGTTCTCGATACCCAGGGCTATGTCAAAGCTCACTTGGACAAACAGAATTCAATCAATCATTCGGCCGATCCCTTACTCAAGGAAACCTTGGCGACGGATAAGGACTATGTTGAAACATTTCGCTATTCCGACTTGCAGGCAGCTCACCGGCATGCCTTAATCTATTCTTGCAAAATCACAGAAACCCAACAGAGCAATGCCAAGGTTTTAGGTATTTTATGCCTGTGCTTCCGGTTTGACGACGAGATGAACGGTATTTTCGCCAATTTGCTCTCCCAGGGTAGGCTGGGGGTGTTGACTGTGCAGGACGCCGATGGCGAGGTCATCGCCAGCAGTGACGAAAACGTTGTACGGATACAGACTAAGCTGTATGCCAAAGGAGAGGTCGGGCTGATGGCCTATCAAAGTCAGGATTATATCGTCATTACCTGTCAAGCCCAAGGGTACCAAGGCTATTTCGGGTTGGGCTGGCGAGGCCAGATGTTGATACCCTTGGTAGAGGCTTTTAATCGCGAAGAAACAGCGGGGTCGCTCCGAGCGGATTACGCAGGTATGTTAGAACAGGCCTGTGCCTTTCCAAAAGAACTGCGGGAAATCCGCCAAGCTGCCGTCGATATCAATGCCGATCTGGGTTTGCTAGTTCTCAATGGACAGATCGTCTCCGCCCGTAAAAAGGCGGCGGAATTTATGCCGGTGCTTGAAGCCATCAAACAGATCGGTTCTGATATCGCCCAAATTTTTGCCGACTCGGTCAACAGTCTGGAAACAACAGTATTATCGTCCTATCTGGATAATGCCGGCTTTTTAGCGGCGCTGGCCGTCGATATCATGGATCGTAATCTGTACGAAAGAGCAAACGATTGCCGGTGGTGGGCGATGACCTCCGTGTTTCGGCGCAACTTGGCCCATACCGAAATCTCTGAAGAGGACATAAATCAGATCAGCAATACGCTGCAGTACATTAATTTGCTATATACCGTCTATACCAATATCTATGTTTACGATCAACACGGTGAAGTTTTGGCTGTGTCCAATGCCGATGAACGGGCGCGGATCGGCACAACAATGGATGAGACAACTGGCGCTGTGGAGGTTTTAAAAAACAGCCATAGCCAGCATTACGGCGTTTCGGCATTTATTAAGACTGATTTTTATCAACAGCGTTACACCTATCTCTATAATGCCGCCATTACCGATCTGGGCAATACCGGAAAAGTGCTGGGCGGTATTGGCCTTGTTTTTGACAGCGAACCGCAATTTACTGCGATGTTGGCGGATGTGCTGCCGCGTGATACGGTCGGGGATATCCAACCGGGTAGTTTTGCCCTCTTTGCAGATCGAAAGAAGACTATCCTTGCCGCCGCCAATCATCCTGAATTGAAAGCGGGCGACACTCTGAATCTGGATAAGCGTTTTTTTGAACTTAAAAACGGTCAGCGCGTTTCAAATGTCGTGCAATACGGCGGTATCAATTACGTGCTTGGGGTAGCCGCATCTCAAGGTTACCGTGAGTATAAGACTTGCGACGATTACAAAAACGATATATTGGCGTTTATATTTATACCTTTCTGAACAGCCCGGATTAACAAAATTCATAACTGTTGATCTTGTTTTCGCAACTGTTCACGCAGCCGTTTATTTTCCTCTTGCAAAGTTTGCAGAACTTTATCCACTTCGGCTTCCGAATATCTTGGCGTAATATGTTGTGGACAATTCCATTCAATCGCCTCGACTTGAATCACCATACCACGCTCAACCATTGCCCGGTAACTCGGTACTGCCAAGCGGGCGATTAATTCAGGTTCATCTTCCTCATGAATGATACGGGTAATGCCCCATAGTTTAAGGCGGCGGCGATTCGGGTAATCCATCATAATAATTGACGTGCGGGCATTAGCAGTTAAATTACCTACGCTAATATATTGCCGGTTGCCTTTAAAATCGGCAAAACCAATCGCACGCGCATCCAGCACCTTTATAAAACCTGGCGGGCCACCCCGATGCTGCACATAAGGCCAACCGTTTTCCGAAACAGTCGCCATATAAAAGCTGTCGCGGGATTCTATGAATTCACTTTCAAGTTTACCCAGTTCATTGCGCGGGTCATCCGCAAGTTCAAAACGGCGGTTGTTTTCACGGCTACCATAACGCGATTGGGCTGCTTTTACACTTTCGGTGAAACTGATGGTGGCAAATGCATTCGGCATAGTGTTTCCCCTTACAAAAGCTGGCGGCATTACCGCCAGCCTTGTTTATACAATTTTCAGTTAGAACGTCAAAATAGTGGCGCCGAATTTTAGAAATTTGCCAAAACTCGCTAATCCTGAAGTGCCGGGGATCGGATTATCTTTTATAAACTCAAACCCGCAAGCCTTAGTTTCTTCAGCTACGCCAAAAAAATCAGCACAACCACAGGATACGCCGGCAACATTGCTTTTTACCAGTTCATATAATCCGTGCAGCGGGTGATCAGCCTGAGTGATAAGGCTAGCCCAACGAACACCGGCGCCTTGAAAAATGATAGTGACTTCTCCCCCGGATTGCTTAATGTCATGAGCTGCCGCCAATCCGTTAAATACACGGCCTAATGCCTCGTCACCGCCGCTTTTTGGGTCTGATAAAATGATAATAGCTGTCTTGTTCATCTTGAATTCCTTACATTAAAGTTAAATAAAAAATATAC
>CAVUMJ010000356.1:0-9315 GCA_963741375.1 uncultured Pseudomonadota bacterium | reverse complement strand
CAAAATGTGTAGCAAGGCTGATATTTTAAACGCTAAACCCTTAAGTGCGCTATTAACAAAACAGATGAGAACAATATACTGGCTGGATAATTTTCAACTTCAAAATCCTCAGCGGCTAAATAAGCAAAAAATAGCGGAAATTTTGTTGCAAGGCTTGCAGGAATGCGTCTGTAAAATTTACGGTAGCATAACAGATGACTCAAATGTTTTGCTGGCGGAATTAACCTTGCTTGCAGATAGTTTAACTTATGACGTTTTTCAGCAGCGGATTGATTTTTGTGTGATGGGCTCTATTCTGCGTAACGACTGCCCGCCGTTGATTTATCATCTGCAAACAGCAAATTTTGGCATCAAGGGACGCTGCTCCATGTTGCCTAAGGTTTGCGGCGTGGATTTGTATTTGGAAGGCAGTTATACCGGCGTGGTAGGGGATATTGCCAGACAAAACTTTGCACTTAACGTCGATCAAGCGCAAAAAATCCTGGTGAAAAACTAAAAAGAGGCCGGTATAAAAGCGCGCAAGGCTAATATTAATTATTCGATTTCTACTCGCTGCAATTTACGGCGCAGCAAATCAATCTCTTCCTGCATATCCGCCACTAGCGCGGCCAGTTCCGGAACTGCGTCAAAATCGCGTTCCAAAGACACCAAGCGCCGTACTCTTATCAGTGTTGTGCTGGAAAAACGCCATTCATCCTGTTTAGGCAATGGTTCAAGCAAACCTTCTTCAACATGCTTGATCAGCCAGTCGGTTTCAACAGCGCAAATGGTTGCCACCTGTTCAAGACTAAGGCCATTATCTTCCAAAATTGCATCAATTAAACTATTGAACTGCTGCATACTAGCCTCTTCAGTTTTTTCGTGGATCAAAAGCCAAATCTCTAGCCATATTCTGATAAATCTCCCTTGCCTTTGCGCTGTTTGCCGGAGGCAATACTATCTGAATATCCAAAAGCAAATCGCCGGGGATGCGGCCTGGAATGCCTTTGCCGCGCAGTCTTAATTGTTGTCCGCTTTGCGTACCTTCAGGGATACGTACATTCAGAGTGCCGTCGAGAAGGTTAATCGGCACCATGCTGCCCAAGGCCGCTTCCCAGGGCGCAACCCGCAAATTCATATGCAAATCGCCGCCATCGACACGAAATTGCGGATGCGGATTAAAATGCACTTCCAGCAATAAATCCCCTGGTTTACCTTTGCCTTGCCCGGGTGAGCCTTGTCCGCTCAGGCGGATAATCTGGCCGTCGAAAACGCCTTTGGGTATTTTGACATTCAAGGTGTGGGTGGCCAAGCCAACCCGGCCTTCGGCGTCCACACTTGGCGCCCGTAGCGAAATCTGCCGGGTTGCGCCGTGGAAAGTATCTTCCAGCTCAAGCATGACTTTAGCGTGATGGTCTTCGCCCTGGCTGCTAAAAGCGGCTCCACGGCGCCCGAACCGGCCGTCACGGCCAAACAGTTCCGCAAAGAAATCACCGAAATCGGCGGTTTCCGCGCCGCTAAAATGCCGGCCGGAAAACTCGAAACCGGCATCCCAGTTGGGTGGCGGTTTAAACTCCTGCCCGGATTGGTAGCCACGTCCCAGTTGATCATAGGCGGCACGTTTTTCAATGTCGGAAAGAACGGCGTTGGCCTCGTTAATTTCTTTCATCCGTGTTTCGGCATTAGCTTCTTTGGAGACATCGGGATGATACTTGCGAGCCAGCTTGCGGAAGGCTTTTTTAATATCTTCCTGCGACGCATCGCGGTTTACCCCCAATGTTTGGTAGTAATCCTTATATTGCACGCTTTTCTCCTGCTGAGGTTGATTCAGGGATTGAGAAATTGTTGAGCAATTGCTAACCTACCTGAAGATTGCGCATTTAATAAGTTTTTTACATAGCGGCATTTTGCCCAGCTCTATACGAATCGGCAAGCTTTAAATTTTATCAGGAACTAAAGGGTAATGTTAAAGTCTTAAATACTGACGGATGAAATTGGATACCTCATAAGTCTGGAATGATTGCATTTAATTGAATGTTCGTGACAAACTAGCAGGGATGTGGGTAAACTATATTTTCTTGGGGGCGACCTGGCTTCGACGTGGGTAGCAAAACTTCAGGTGCATGCCGAGGACAGTACACCTCGTAAAATCTACTGAAAAAAAGTATTCGCAAACGACGAAAACTACTCAGTGGCAATCGCAGCTTAAAACCTGCACCACTTCTCTGACTGTGTGTGCTTATGCGTGCAGGCTCTTCGGAGCACTCAGGGATCATATTACATAAGATCGCGCCAAGGCTTAGTTCGGAGCTAACAGCGCTAAATCCAATCGAAATCGCTGCTGGACCTCTTGGCCCGACGAGTCGTCAGCAGTTAAATTGAAAGCGCGGGATAAGCATGTAGAGCTTGTAGCGGAGTGCTTGCGGACGCGGGTTCGATTCCCGCCGCCTCCACCAAGAATGTCGAAGTAAAACAGCCACTTACGAGTGGCTGTTTCTTTTTTGGCACATTTCTTCGAGTTTGATGCTGATTTTCAATTGAGGATTTGTCATGGTTCAGAGGTTTTTCAACACACCAAAGCGGACACAGGTTTTCCTGAAGTATTGAATTTTCTGAAGGAAATAAGTTTATTATATGGGTTTACAACCTTCGTGTTGCAGTTCTAAGCCGACGATAACGTAAATCATTTACTAAATTTGGGGCGACATCTTGAATTTTATCAAGGGCTTGTTCTAAATCTCTTGGAACTCTTGAGTCTTCGCTTTCACCTATAGTGAGATCAAGCAGCCGTAGTAAAGCTTCTGCTTCAGTATGGTCAATATCAAATAGTTTTGAATATAGATTTTGTTGTCTAGTCAAATTGTAAGCAGTTAAAGTAAACGCATTAAAAGGTGATAAAAATCGTTCGACAGCATTTACTGTCTCTAAAAATGCTTTACCTGATAATGCTGGTAGCCTTGCAAATGTCCGGCTTATATTTGGAGTTATCAATGATTTTTCTTTAGGCCAAATATTCAATATGAAAGGGTTAACAGCGTCACTAAATATATTTTCTGGCTTTAAAATACCATTTCGTGACTTTTCGTGTATAAAACGTTCAATTGAATTAACCGCATGAAGTCTAACTTCGTCATCAAGCTTCCGGATCATTTGTTGGATACAAATTTGGGTCACGATTGAACTGCTATTATTTAATAGAGCATCCAAATACCCACAAATTATCCAAAATACAAATGATTGACGAGTTTCACGTTCAACATTCTGGGCGTTAGTTGCTTGTTCCGCAATTTCATCTCCACCTATAGCTTTTATTAATTCAAAAGTTGGCTGCTGTATACTTCCAACAGCTCTCCAAAGCGGCCATTTTGCTAAATTTGTATCAAACAAAGGGCTGATAAGATGTTCTTTACTCCATTCAGGGGCAGCTATAAGGAAATATGGTAAGGTGTGTTCGGCAAAATTTATCCCAAACTCTTGGAAAATTACTTTCAGCATTATCAGACAATTCCAAGTCCACAATTATTTTTTCATAATTCTGTTGCTGTTTTATCCAACTTTCTGCACGAAATGCAGGATCTTGCTCACTCCATCCGGAGCCAGTAGATATCAGATTACCACTAGTCAATGACATGGCAAATATCTGGTCAACTCTTTTTGGTTTTTTGGGAATCTTGATTCCGGAAATACTCGCCCATTTATTTATCGATTCTAGCTTTAGTCTTGGTGCTACAAAATCGACAATGGATTTAACAGTTGCTCCTGATTTATCACTGGAACCAATTCTCTCAGCTATTTTTAAGGATAAAGAATCGTTATCTATCTCCGGAGTGGCCCAATATTCTTCAATTAAGCGCCACGCAGACCTCCATGGTTCCGAAATTTTCTCTATTTGATTATCAATAAGCCAAAGAATAGCATTTCGTTTGATAGTGTCTTTCGACTTGAGACTCAGCGCCCATTCGATAGTAGCAAGCTCTTCCATGCGATCAGTCAAAAAATTTACAGCGTAAAAAACTATTTCACGTTCATGTTCTTTGAGATTTAACCACAAAGGCTGCATTAGCTTTCCTGACTTTTACTTTCTGTTGCAACATCAATGATTGCATCAAGCCAGCCAATATCGGCTTTATTTTTACTTGCCAGTGTTGAAATTTTATTCCGTTCTTTATCTTTACTCCTTCTGATTAAAAAATCAAATAGATCAGTATCCTGATCTGTTGCATCATTACGACTTTTGCGAACAATACGTTTAATCTCTTTTTCACATATATTAGGCTTGCCATTATGTACGGATAAATCAGCCCATCTTTGCAAACTGTTAAGAAGTGCAGAATGCTCATTAGTTGAGATATACTCTATAGGAGTAATACCGCGCCCCTTCCAGTCTTCTAACCCAATTGGATCAGAATTTTCACTTCCAATAAAGATGAAGCGTTCCATTAAATCGCTAAATCGATTGCTATCAGCTGCAACTGCATTCAAAAGATATCGCATTGGCGCATCGTTTGCGCTATACCCTATTAGCACCAAATTGTACAAACGTGCCGCATCGTATATAAAATCAGAAACTATATGTCTTCGTAAATAAAATTCGCCAAAGTCATGATCAGTTAATATTAAGTCGGAAGATCGTTTTGGATTGGGGTCTAAAGCCCCATGTATATGAAAAACACCTGAAAAATCTTTGCGATAAGTTGGCCGAGGTATTCCACCAAGAGCATAAGATTGAACTGAATGCCTTAACTTCTTAGCGGCATTTTCAAGTAATAACTCAAAGTTAGTTGTAATAATACTTGTACGATCACTCTGATTGGCTAGTCGTATTAAAGCAAGATGTATTGGTGCATAGGATAATTTGGTCGATTGCAACGCTACTGTAACTGCTTTTCTTACAATGCTTGTTTTAATTGACTTTTCATCAAGTCGGCGTTCTAGCATCCCCAACACAACATCATAATCCCCTAATATAAACCTCTTTATCTCCGCTTGTTGATCAACTCCAAGATGAGAAAAATTAGGAAGCCATTGGTTACAGGCTTGGCTAGGTATATCATTAATAATTTCGTAGACAGTTTTGTCAAGATTTTCATAAACTTGAAGCACAAGTCCACGAAAGTCGGGCAGTCCGGCAGCCATAGATATTCCTGAGCCAGCAATAAATAAAACTCTGCCTCTATCATGCGCCAAAAGTAGCCTTTCAGGAATTTTTACCAATCCATCACCCAATGAAATATTTCTATCTTCAGAAGGATTTTTATTTATTTTCATCCGCGATCGAGGTTAGGTAATGTGAGTTAAATTGGTAGTTTAACTATAGCGCGTTTAAATAAATCGATAAGTGGGCTTAGCTGACAATGATAAGCCGCTATATTGGCCTCTAGCCATTCTTTAGTTGTAATGGCTTGCCAGTGTATTTCATAACCGGCGTTAATCGCTAATCCTTCAAAAAAAAGCCGTTGTACTCGACCATTCCCGTCCCGGAAAGGATGGATGACATTGAGTTCGCTGTAATAATGAGCAAGCTGCTCAATAAATTGGCTTTCGGGCAATTGTGTCAAAAAGCTTTCTTGTTCTAGTTGATCAAATAACTTGATAGCTGCTGTTTCAATGAATTGCACATTTGCAAAACGAGTCGTTCCCTTACTGATATCAACCGTGCGTATTTCACCTGCCCAACTATAAATATCCTGAAATAAAAGAAAATGGATGCGGAGCAGGCTTGCCCAGGAAAAATCTTCGAAATCCGGCTCATATTGCTCTACCCGGTATTGAGTAAACTCCAGTTCTGCCATATCCAAGGTGGGCTGATCTGTTATACCCAGCTTATTGATCAGTACGGATGAATCCGGATAGCAATAATGATCTTGAATAACGCCATATTTATCTGGCATACCTTGCTTTTAACTCAGCTAGGCTTGGTGCAACAGGTTTGATAACCGTAGATACTTGAAAACCCTCCAAACGCAAACTGGCCTGAAAGTTTTCTTTACGCAGTTTAATAAAAATCTGCCGCTTCTGTTCAGTATTTAACATCAGCACAACCTCATGTCGGATAATCTCTTGAGTAAAACAATTAAATAATTGTACAGCAATGTTTGATTCAGTACGGGATTTGGAAATCAAAATAAGTTTGTACTTTCAGCGGTTCTAAAAGGATTGGTTTATCGTTCAAGAATCAGTTCTGTCTTTCCGTAATGAAGCTGCCGAGAAAAACGTCTTTTTACGCGCAGAACAGGGTTAACCGGTATTTGTGTTGACCGACCTTCGTTATATAAGCACTCAGCTTCGATAGGTTCCCAATCGACGCCAAGTTTGGTGAGTGCCTGACATACCGCACCCGAAAAGCCGTTCTTGCTGAAGAGGATGGCTTCACCAGTTAGTCGCGATTGGATAGCCCGACCATAGACGCCATAGCCAAGACGGACTAAGTTGCCTGCTCGCACCAAATTTCGCAGCACCCTTAGAACCTGGTCTTCACCGCCGAGGTCAGAGAATTCGCGAGGCAGGAATACGTCTTCCTGCTTATCAGCAATTCTAGCCTCAATTTTTTCTCGTAATGTTTTCTGACGACGCATGTCTGTTCCCTTGCAAAAACCCGACATTTAGATTAAACAAAACCCCGACAAACATCAAGTCGAATTTGTTCCAGGGCAATCGCATTAAAATTTTTGCCCGAAAATCACTTGTTCACGGAAATCATCACTTAAAGCCTCAAAGCGCTTCTGCTTCAGACTCAGTTTTGCCGTAATGTTCTTCTCGAATAAATAAGAGTGAGATGACGAACCATAGCCATCACTGCCGGACTATTATCTTTTTTAATTTGGCAATCATCTTCCCGCATAACCACATCCAACCGCCAATAAAGCAAGCCTTGCATTATGCCGGATTGCTCGAAAAACGCTTTTATGAAATAGGCCGTAGACCGCCACAGCCCGGAGTTTTTTCAAACTCTACCGCGAAATCACGGTAAATTGATGTGAACATCACTATATCTTTTTCACCCACCAGAACGACCAAAAGCCGTAAATTTTCGCTGTGTTACATGAGCGCATGGACTTTGTTGCATGGCTCAAGAAAAGATTATAAAAGCCCGAAGAAGTGGCCGAGCTTCTCAAGGTAACGGATTAAAATCTTATACATGGTTTTAAGTTAATAAATTTATTTTTCAATGCGTACTCAATCTCTCAAAGACACAAACAATAGTATCTATGAAAACTGTAAATCCGGGACGGTATCTTTAGCATCAGTTTTGTATTTTTTACGAACTACCTACCCAGACACGTTAACTGATTCCTAAGTATTAGATCCCAAATTTTATAATTTGCTGTTCCAGCCAAGCTTGTAAGACTTTGACAATGTATCTTTCCTGTTCTGAGGTTAACGTTACACCTTGGCTAATGTGATGCCATTTTTCCAGGCAACTGCGGCAGCAGCAAGCGGTTGCGTGTTGAGCGATAAAAACCGGATGACCGCGAAACGGGGTTTGTTTTCCGTCATTTTTCGGATGTGCGTCAGACAAGCGTTTATGCACGAAATCAGCCGCATGTGTCATGATGGTATCTAAACCTTTGGTTTTAAGATATTGCAAATCAGCGGGCTGAAGCTGAAAGCGGGTGCGAAATGCTGATTTGGACAATGCTGCAAACAGCTGGGCTTGATCACGCATAGATTATCCTAGAAATGCTCACCCAAACGGTATAAGCTAGTAAGCCATCATCCTTCGACGGGCTCACGACTTGCATGAATGCAGGAGGTAGGGCAGCGCAGGAGCAGTTGCCGAGGTCGAGCGGCCAGCTAGGCGCATCAACAGATTTTTCTAAGATCATTCCGGAAAGCAGTTGAACGCGCAAGAGGAATAAATATTAATTGTTTCAAAAGTTTTCGCCTTTAGAGTACACCTTGTCAGAGGTCTTGGGAGACGGTGGTATTTGTCAAAGGACCCCGCAGCAAGTACGTCCTTTGACAAATACCATCGGTTTCCAAGGCTGGGGAATACCAATAACCTAAATGCTTAGCAATTTCTCGTTATTCGCTTAATGCGAAAACTTAAAGAATTAGTCACTATTCACCGAGTGACTAACCTTCAAAAGCTTACCCATAGCTGACCACCTTGGCTTTTGGCGCCGGAGCGCCTAGCAGAGGTTTGCCCCCCGGCATGGACGCCGGGCGAAAGCTACACGGATGTATTTACAGCGTCCTCTGCAGGCGCTCCGGAGCCAAAAGCCGAATGGCTGACGCTAACTTAAAATTCGCTGAATAGTTACAAGAATTATTAATAAGTATTGGTTTACCTTTTAACTGCCAGTGAAGCTCTCAATTACGGCTTCTACGCTCATATTTTATATAATGGCTGCAGGCCATCGTCTTGCTGGGTGTTGATAATGGCTTTAGGTTGATTGGCCACAAAAACCTGCCAAAAACCGCTGCCGTCCCAGGTTTGATGCCGCACTGAATACAGCGATTGATTCAATTTTTCAATTTCATTGCTCAACTGTTCATTACAATGTTTTGCCAGCCCACCCAGACTATCGGCGCCGAATTGCTGTTTTCCCCACAGCAGTAATTGCTGTTTCGCTTCTGACGAGTCATTTTCCAGACAAGCCTGCTTTAGGGCTTTTTCTATGACGGATTCCGGTACTTTCTCTACTGCTTGTTTAAGCGGAGCTGGCTGAGCAGGCAGTTTAGGTTTTTTCAACATAAACACTATAACCGTCAGCAGCCAGCCCAAAGCTAAACCCGCAGACAAATACTGCCAGAAACGCAAACCTGTATTGTCGGCGGATTCTACGGGCGCTGCAAACGGGGTTTGCTGCGCGGGTGCAGCGGGTTGTTGCGCATTCAGTTCATTATTCACCAATGCCTTAATCGTGATGCTGGGTAAACTGACTTTTTCCATATGCTGGGTTTTAGTGTTAAACCAGTTTATGTGCAGTGCCGGCAAAGTGTAATTACCTGGCTTGGAAGGAATAAAGGCAATTTTTTCTTCACGATAGGCTGTAAGGCCATCAGCTTGCTTGTCTTCTTTCAAAACCGGCTGGTCAGCGTAGGTTTTAATGCCGTCTATGGCCTGATATTTGGCCAATTCCGGCAACTGACCCACTGTAGTGCCTTTTGCCGACAATCTGACAGTACGGGTTAATGGCTCGCCTACCTTGGTTTGCATGGTTTTATCCGACCATTCTTCGCTAATTTCCAGGGAATCCGCCGCCAGCCATTCATCAGAGTTTATACCGGCAGGCACGGCTTGAACGTTTAAAGTAACCGCCTTGGAAACGACTCTGCGGGTATCGGTATTTTGCAGATTAAAAAAGCCGTTAAAACGCGGCCGTCTCTGAA
>CAVUMJ010000355.1:0-5766 GCA_963741375.1 uncultured Pseudomonadota bacterium | reverse complement strand
TCTTGATCCGGGGGATGTGGATATCTAATCATTAACAAGCAGACAAGCCTAAGCATACTGCAGTAAACGAAAGTAATCATGTCAATTTTCTTTTAAGACCTAGATTCCGCTGGCGACAATGCCAGCATGCTGATTATTTATGATGTTAAACCAAGTTTACTGAGACCTGCCGGTGAATGATTTCCCACCAGCTAGAAGAGAAAGTTCTTTAAATACACTCTATGCTATTGATTTTGGCGGGGTGAACAATGAAGCTCAAACCCACGAAAACTGGAATCACAATCCAGCTAAACACATATTAAAATCAATGCTTTAATTCAATATTTTCCCACCAGGGAAATAGAAAAAGCCTTTATAAATCAATATCCATTTTTATTTTGCCCACCACAGAGAATGCGCTTTGTACTTAGGTTAAGCATATCCATTGGATGGGTAAGATTCAAGACTAAAAGAATGAACCGGAAGGTTTATGGCAAAGGCATTTCACCAACTGCCAAAATTCTCCTACCGGTTCTTCACGGCAACCAATATTCCCAAGATGCGAGTGGTCAACCTTTCTGAGATCGAACCGGTCTTAGAACAGGAGATACCCGTGCCAGCTCCTGTTCGGTGAATATAAAATATTCCATGCGTTGGCTGTCGTCAAAATCAGGCAGTCCATACAAGGCGAATTGCTCCTGGCTGGACAGAATGTTAAGTCTTTCGCTCTTAGTCAGCATAGATCATATGCAAATTGTATAGGTAAAAACGACCGTTAATTGATATTCAAATAAATCACCACAATTTATCAATAGGTTACAAAAAACTCAATTTCGTTCGGAAATTTCGGCGGTTTGGGCTTACACCCCCTGTTAGGGCTTAGAACCCCTATTGCGAAAAAACAAATTTGTTTAATATAAAAATTTTATTTAAAATAGAATTTTTATTTTTTAAGATTTCACAATTATGCCATCTAAACGTCATCAAGACCTTTTAACCTCACGCCTTGAAGATGCATGTCTTAATGGGCTTACTCACATTACTTGGAACGAGTTATATTGCTGGTACGATGTTCAGAAAATAGCCGCTAGAACCTATCGGGATTTAGAAGACAGATGGCAAAAAATTACTGATGGGCAGCATGGACATCTGAAGAAAATCGAAGGAAGAGGTGGAATTTATATTTTTGGGAGCAATTCTGCCGCAACAGTCTGTCCCGATATAGATGAATAATTTACTCATTTTTTTCTAAGCTGGTAGACCGAAAACAACCCATTCGACACTCAATCGAATGGGTTGGTCATAATCAGACTTTAATCAAAATATAATGATGATTGATGCCTGTAAACAGTAATACAGCAGTTTCGTTGTTGTGAAAGGCATAGCCATAGTGTCGTATTTTTATAATCATTGTCGTTTCCTATTGTAAGCGGGGCCGAAATTGGTCACCCATTACTATTTATAAGAATTTTCAACTGTGTGATTTATAAAAGCCGACTGCCTCAGCGTGTGCCGCTCGATGTCGACCAGGCGGAATTCGACAACGAGATCAATCCGAAACCTGGTATACCATTAAGGCTTTGATGGGGTTCGGAATGGCAGTACCACAGTATCGCCAGCCGTTGCTCGTTCTTCGGAGTTCGCTTGTGCCGTTCGTAACCGAGCGAATTGTACGACATTGTTTTTGCCCTGAAAGTACCCCTCTGGCAACCCCGCAAGCATCTCAATGTCAAAGGCTCCCAGCCCTATATGCCTCGGAATTGCATCAAGCGGCATCACATTTTCATCGACCAATAGATCAATGGTGCGACGAAGCAAGCGCGGTTGTTCAGGTGGTCGATCTCCATCACCAGGTTCAGATTTACTCCCCCATCGAACAGATCGTCGCTTGAAGAGCGCTAATGCGCCTTCTTCATCAAGCAATCCCAAAGCGCGAAGCCTCATTATGATTGCGGCAACCGAAACACCCCATCGCCGCTTAAGCAGTAACAAATCATCCAGCGTAACAGGCATGCGTACTTCAGGTGCAATCATTTCTACCGGTAGCAGAAATGCGCCGGCAAAACTGTGCGCTTGCTTCTCTAGTAATTTATGGCGGTTGTGATCATTTGTCCGCTGGATGTGCCGATGCAAGATAAGATGGCCTAGTTCATGCGCTAAGTCGAATCGACTGCGATATCCGTTGTCTTTATCGGCAGATAACAAAATGAGAGGGTGACCCAGTATATGACTCCAAGCCGAAAGCCCCTCAATTTGTGCAATACCTGTTTCCTCACGAATAAGGATGATGCCGGCGCCTTCGACGGCGAGAGCCAGGTCTTGAATTGCTGAACGTCCCAAGCGCCACATGTCTCGGCATTCGTAAGCCGCCTGCTCAATATCTTCCTGTGTGATTTCTTCTGGCTCGGAAAAATCGCGACAGGGTAAGCTTAGTGCCGGGTAATCCACGAATTCCGCCAATGCGACACAGATATCCTGAGCCCATTCCAATCTAGCTTCAAGCATCGCGCGAGCTGCGACATGTGCAGTTGCATTGCTTCGGAATAATGGTAGAGATATTTTTTCTGTTGGAACGCGGGTAAACCATTCGGGAGATACATTTACAACTACGGCAAGCCGATCAAGAGCATCTCGTTCTGGTGCCTGTGTACCTGCACGCCATTTACTAATGGTGCCCGGCGAAACGCCGACCATTGATGCCAACTGAGCCTGAGTCAAACGCCGCGCTGAAAGTATCTGACTTAAACGATCTTTCTGAAAGCCTTGAATTCCACCCCGGCTCATTGCGATGTTCCGTCTTTGCTTTGTTTGCCCACATGTTTTTTTAGTTTTGGTATCGCAGAATCGTTCTGAGTAGGTTGCTTCACTTCATAACGTTTGACAAAGGATTCAATAGACTCCTTGAAAAGCCATCCTTTCATACTAGAGTCTGGTACCGCAATTTGAATTGAAACGGGGGATTCAGGTTGGGCTTGCAACGATTTAGAAAAACAAGCTACAAAAAAAGCTACAGCATTCGAGGGTGGAACATAATCAGTGAATAAATCAGGCTGTATTAGCGGCTCAATCGCTTTATTTGCCATTGACATCTCGCGGCGAGTACAACTGCGTCGCCCATTTATCCAAAATCCTTGAGGAATGTTGAAGCGTGCCAGAGTGAATACGCCAGATCGACCAGTAACAATCCTATTGCCGTGTATCGGCGTTGGTAATGCATCACCAACAGTAAGGGCGCGATGGAAAGATTCGTTCATATGAAAATGCCGTAACTGGCCAACAATATGAGGTAGATGACCATTATCCATTCCGCGTGAAGCAGTATAGGCACGCTGGGCACCGGCAATCAGTGCTTCCTCAATGCCCATAAGCATCTCTTTAGATACATTCTTTAGAAGCAAATTTTGGATTGTTTCGTTTGTAGGTACTATCATTGGCAACACCACTATTGAATTTCGTTTAATTGAATTATACATCAAATATATTTCGTTTAACGGAAAAAATAGAAAATATCTTGCGGGTTGTCGTTGGATTAATTGCGGTAACTAAACTTTAGCAGTCAGTAGTTTGTAAAGAGTTAGAGGGGTTTGGAGTCCTACGAAAACGCACGATAGCGTCTATCATAATTCTATTTTTGCTCATCCCCCAAAATATGCGGTGCACATCATATTCGAGGGGATGGATAATAATAGCCTATATAAAATACCGCAGATTTAAGTGTCTGATTTATCGTGACTTCCAAAGTTTCCGGCGTTAGGGCTTACAACACCGGTTTATCCATCTAAAGATGATTTATGATGAGACAAGGCGAGAGAGGTATGGCCAGACTCCGCGATGCTTTTAGTCAATTCGGCTTTCATCAGATCTTTTACCGCAGGGTCTTTTATTTTCTCTATTTTATTGTAGAGATCAATTAAGCCATTCGCCTTTTGCATTTGTATATCAAGGTGTTTTTTATCAACATCAAGTTTGACGAGTTCCGTGTTGGCTCTAACACGCTCAAGAACTGCTTGGCGTCCTTCATCATAGAAAAGCGGGAATATGTTCGTCAGACTTTTAAATGCTGCCGTTGATTTCGTTGTGACAGTAAGCCAGAATGATCCTGTGCTTGCAGCATTTATGAACAGTTTATCTTCATCATCAATTAGACTCTCAAAATCGACAGAACCGTTTTCACTGAAAGCCTTAGCGATTTCATTTTCACGGCCAGCATCAATAAGTAAGCTTATTGCATATATTTGGCGTAACGCATGGATACGGTCGGCAAAATTCACCCAATACTGGTTTTAATTTACATCAATTCCAACTGGTGGGGAGACGGCATCTTCATCAACACTCCGATAATCGGCATCGAACCGTTTGTATTTACGAAGCATGCTCAATGTTACATCCTCTTCCGGCATAACTCGAACATCATAACTATCTGCGTCATCAGGATTCTTTAATGCAAAACGAATATGCGGGCGATCATTAAAGACGGATATGAATCGCTCCTCGAATTCATCTATCAAATCGCGTTTACTTGCATCATCATAGTATTTGTCCAACGCCGTCAAAATAACATGGATAAAATAGTCTTCATTAGACCCAGCATCCTCGTTATCAATTGCGATATAAACTGTGCTGATTAGCTTTGCGGCAGCAGATTTAAAGAGCTTCTTAACAGGATCTTTCGTAGAAGCAAGGTGTTTCTCAAAATAGTCAGGAAACGCCGCACGGGTGTATCTTCTCGCCAGCCATTGCCGTAAGTGTCGAAGTTCATTTTCTGAAAAAAAATGATTTGAATTACAGCCCAAACCACATAATGAGGCTTTTTTGATCCGAAAACGATCATGGATATTGCATTCAAACCAATAAAACTCTGTGTTTATTTCAATGCTTAAATGGAGAGACCGAGCGCTTTGTCCTCTCATTGGATTGGAAGGAATATTTGACAATTGTTGCATTGCCAAAATTTCCACAAACGGTTCGACATCGGTATGTCTTACTAAATCACAATCCTGAGTTAGAACAACCAACCAAGTATCTGGCGAAGTGGCTTTGCTATAAAAATCGATGGAAGCGTTTGTAATTTGTTCAACGTAATTCGGACTGATGACACAGCCCTGCTTCCAGCCTTCTGATCGTAAACAATCTGATACATCTGGAATATTGCCGGTCATCAGTTATTCCAAGTTTAATGAAATAGCATTATCTAGCAGATTTGATTCCAACCTAGATTTACTAGTATTGATAGGAATGGCATGCCCTAAACGCTGATCGCGCTCCGTCGTTAATCGCCGTGCTTCAGCAAGCAATTGGCGAATTTCGGCTAAATTCCAGTCCTCAGCTAAAAGAAGTTTGAGAATACTGTTTGTTTGATTGGGTAACGGCTCTTCAACAAAACGATGATAGAGTGGTCTTTTCGTTTCTCTACAAATTTTATCGGTCAATTCACCTAATTGACGCAATCGATCAGGATGATCACTTTCCCTCGGTTCACTGGAGCCTTTAATCCATGAATATAAAGTTGGCCGTGAAATACCTAGAATGCGTGCAATATCGCTTTTGCCAAGACCTAATGCTGAGCTAACCAAGGATGCATATTCGCTATATGGAATAATGGCAGAAGTATTTTGGGTATTTTCTTGAACCAAACGAGGAGCTTGGTCAACGATAATAAATTGATTTGGCTTAACGTCATATATAGCTGAGTCTGTTTTGTCCTGATTGGATGGCGCCAAATAGACGGTAGCTAACCCGAGAGTTGTTCCAGCAAGCAAAAGAATACCAGTTGTTTTAGCATCAATT
>CAVUMJ010000354.1:0-4278 GCA_963741375.1 uncultured Pseudomonadota bacterium | reverse complement strand
CTTCCAAGCTGTGGTAACACATCCCAGGGTTTCCGCATGAATACCGTTTGAAAAACAAAAAAAATACCGCAAAACAAAGTAGTTTTTTCATATTTTTTATCCTATCAGGTTTAAAATTTCTAGTAAATCAAAGTACAGTCATTTTTTAAAAATATGCTTTTATGAGATACACAACTTGAATATCTACAAATAACTTCTTAAGATTTTTGGAGTTAGCTCAAGTTTCTTCCGCTGTAGCTTAACTTGTTTCCTATCCAGGCTTTAAAAAATTTGCAAAGGTCATCATGAAACTAAAAATTCAAACCAAAATTCTCAATCCAAAAATTGGGGTAGATATTCCTGCCAAATTTTCCTATTAACGGATCGGCAGGTATGGATTAACAGTTTATTGATACTCATCAAGCCATAGCAGCCGGAGAAAAGTCTAACAGGCACCGGAATCGCCATTCTCATTGCAGATCCGTCCATTATGGCGGTGATCGCGCCGCGAAGCGGATTATCCCTAAAACATTCAATAGGCTTGAAAAATTTTGTCGGTATCATTGATTCCGATTATCAGAACGAAATAGGCATCGCCGTCTGGAATCATGGCAAGGATGCCTATACTGTTCAGCCTGGTGAATAGAATTCGTCAATTGATGTTTGTACCGGTTTTTATGCCCTGCTTGGAAATTGTTGAAGAATTCAGTGACGAATCCTCAAGAGGCTTAGGTGGCTGGGGTCATTCCGGAAAACAATAAACGGGACTTAAAATTATCCTCACATAGAGACGACGAATGGGACGAATTTTCATCATTATTGCCGCTATCTCTGCGATTATTGTGTTACTGACCGGAGGCGGCAGCTACTGGTTTTCGGCCGCAAAGCTGTTAAACGCCGAAAAACAGGCCAGCGCCTCATCGGCCAAAGCAATTGCCAATACAATTGAAGTACAGTTGGCGACAATACAGCAAAGTATTCATGGCTTGGCGCGATCGCCTGAAGTAATTGCCGCCTTAAGTTTTGGCTATTGATCCCCCTGGCGAGTCTGGGCGACCGGCTACAATTTTTATTCCCGCCGCCTTAAAAGTGCGCTTGTTACTGCCCGCCATGAACCAGCCAGACGGATCATCCGTACCCAATATGGGATTTGGCGATTTGGGGGAAATGGGGCGCTCCACTTTAAACAGCAAAACAGTAGCCGGTCATACAAGGTGAAGATCCCCATAGACATCTGGCTTTTACCAGCCCTGTCAAATTGAACGACAAAGTCATAGGCGTGATTCTGGCGAGCATAAATGCTGAAAAAATCCCGCTTAAAGTAGGCGCTACCCAAATCAGGTTTCTCAGCTGGACTTATCGTAATAAATCAGGACAAACTTCTGGTTGCCACAATCGGAGATCAGCTTGCTAAAATTGCCGAGCCCAATGTCATATTGCTTGCTAACAACAGCCGCTGGTCTATGAATCTTTGCATGAAAACCGACTCCAGACTTAGCCGATACCTGCCTGACGCATTTTTTTAACCATCATTTTGCATTATTATCGTTCTGATTTTCATCGGCGATAATAACTGCTTACCTCTCTTTGACCTGAACCAAACCTCGATTCTCACCGCCGCCAAGATTCATTAGCGGGTAAAGTTTAGCAAATACGCGAACCAGTAGAGGCACAACAAACAACGCATTCGGCTAAACTTTACCCGCTAATAAATCTCTGGCGGCTTTGAGAATAGAGGATTGGTCAAGTAAAAGAGAGGTAAGCAGTTTTCTATAGCCAATGAAGAAAATCAGACACGATAATAATGCCGGAATGATAATCATGCTAATGATTAGGCCGGTATCGGCTAAGTCTGAGTCGGTTTTAGTCCAAAGATTCATAGACCAGCGGCTGTTGTTAGCAAGCGATATGACATTGGGCTCGGCAATTTTAGCAGACTGATCTCCGATTGTGGCAACCAGAAGTTTGTCCTGATTTATTTCGATAAGTCCAGCTGAGAAACCTGATTTGGGTAGCGCCTGCTTAACGATGTCAGCATTTATGCTCGCCAGAATCACGCCTATGACTTTGTCGTTCAATTTGACAGGGCTGGTAAAAGCCAGATGTCTATGGGGACCTTCACCTTGTATGACCGGCTTTTGTTTGCTGTTTAAAGTGGAGCGCACCATTTCCAAATCGCCAAATCCCATATTGGGTACGGATGATTGATCAGGCTGGTTAGTGGCGGGCAGTAACAAGCGCACTTTTAAGGCGCCGGGAATAAAAAATTGTAGCCGGTCGCCCAGACTCGCCAGATTGTTTGGATCGCCAAAACTTAAGGCGGCAATTACTTCAGGCGATCGCGCCAAGCCATCAATACTTTGCTGTATTGTCGCCAACTGTACTTCAATTGTATTGGCAATTGCTTTGGCCGATGAGGCGCTGGCCTGTTTTTCGGCGTTTAACAGCTTTACGGCCGAAAACCAGTAGCTGCCGCCTCCGGTCAGTAACACAATAATCGCAGAGATAGCGGCAATAATGATGAAAATTCGTCCCATTCGTAGTCTCTATGTGAGGATAATTTTAAGTCCCGTTTATTGTTTTCCGGAATGACCCCAGCCGCCTAAGCCTCTTGAGGATTCGTCACTGAATTCTTCAACAATTTCCAGGCAGGGCTGAAAAACCGGTACAAACATCAATTGACAAATTCTATCACCAGGCTGAACGGTATAGGCATCTTTGCCATGATTCCAGACGGCGATGCCTATTTCGTTCTGATAATCGGAATCAATGATACCAACAAAATTTTTCAAGCCTATTGAATGTTTTAGGGATAATCCGCTTCGCGGCGCAATCACCGCCATAATGGACGGATCTGCAATGAAAATCGCGATTCCGGTGCCTATTAAGACTGTTTCTCCGGCTGCTATGGTTTGAGGAGTATCAATACAAGCTCTTAAATCCATACCTGCCGATCCGTCAGTAGCAAAACTTGGCAGCGGAATTTCTACACCAATTTTTGGATTGAGAATTTTGGTTTGAATTTTTAGTTTCATGATGACCTTTGCAAATTTTTTAAAGCCTGGATAAGAAATAAGTTAAGCTACAGCGGAAGAAACTTGAGCTAATTCCAAAAATCTTAAGAAGTTATTTGTAGATATTCAAGTTGTGTATCTGATTAAAGCACATTGTTAAAAAATGACTGTACTTTGATTTACTAGAAATTTTAGACCTAATAGGTAAAAAATATGAAAAAACTACTTTGTTTTGCGGTATTTTTTTTGTTTTCAAACGGTATTCATGCGGAAACCCTGGGATGTGTTACCACAGCTTGGAAGCTGGTTGGCGCAGATCATAAAGTTTGTGTTGAAGTTTTCTCAGATCCAAAAGTTTCCGGAGTAACCTGTCATGTCAGTCAGGCAAGAACCGGTGGGATTTCCGGATCTTTGGGTTTGGCGCAGGACCCATCGCAATTTTCCCTGTCTTGCCGGCAAACCGGTCCTATCACGATACCCGGGGATTTGCCAAAGGATGAAACGGTCTTTTCAGAAAACACTGCGGTGCTTTTCAAGGAAACTCGTGTCGAACGTCTATGGGATGATGTCCATAAGACGCTGGTTTATCTAGCCATTAGCCGAAAACTGATAGACGGAGCCCCGGCAAATAGCATATCAACGGTTCCTGTCATGCCTTGGGCTGCGCATTAATATAGTAACTTATAGTCGTTGACGGGTTGCCCGTCAACTTTAGGGAACCTCTAAAAATTGAACTTCGAGAAAAGCCTAGCGCGAGAGGTTGCCTTGTTAAGTCAATGGTTTATATTTTCGTGCTGAGCGTGTCGAAGCATGAGCGGATAATTTTTAGAGTTCCATTTAGGCTTGGTGACATTTAAAATACCTTTCTGAAATCAGACTGAGTAATTGTTCCGCCAACTGCTGTTTACCCGCCATTTCCAAGGTTTGATGGCCATTTTGCCAAAAAACCTCTAAAGCATTGCTGTCGCTTTCAAAGCCGCCCTCTGTTTTGCCGACCCAGTTTGCTGCGATCATATCCAGGTTTTTACTGAGAAGCTTTTGTTTGGCATAGGTTTCCAGATCGTCTGTTTCCGCTGCAAAACCCACAATAAAAGGCTTTTTATCCAGTTTGGCGACTTCAGCAATGATATCCGGATTTTTGTGGAGTTCAATCCGGACGCAGTCATGGGTTTTCTTAATTTTATGGTGTTCCGGATTGACAGGATGGTAATCGGCAACCGCTGCGGCAGCTATGCAGATATCGGTTTTTGCTATATTCGCCAACACCGCATCATACATCTCCATT
>CAVUMJ010000353.1:0-5608 GCA_963741375.1 uncultured Pseudomonadota bacterium | reverse complement strand
CAAAGCCCAATGCAGCCCAATTTACATTCATTACAAATAAAATCTTTTAGCCTATTAATTTGACTAATTGGAATGAATTTCAACACGCCTATCAAAGCGCTAATGGTTCAGGGTACGACCTCAGATGCCGGAAAAAGTACTTTGGTGACAGGTTTGTGCCGATATTATCAGCGCCAGTCAGTTCGGGTCGCTCCTTTTAAGCCGCAAAACATGTCTCTTAACAGTGCGGTAACTGTAGATGGCGGGGAAATTGGCCGGGCTCAGGCGGTTCAGGCAATTGCTTGTGGTTTGCTCCCTCATAGCGATATGAATCCGGTATTGTTAAAACCTCACACTAATAAAAGTGCGCAAGTCATCATTCAAGGCAAGGTATTAGCAAATCAGTCCGCACAGCAATATCACCAATACAAAAAAGTTGCTAAAGATGCCGTATTGTCATCATGGCAACGTTTATGTTCTCAATATCAGACCATCATTGTTGAAGGAGCCGGCAGTCCTGCAGAAATCAACCTGCGAGAAGGTGATATTGCCAATATGGGCTTTGCTGAAGAGGTGAATTGTCCGGTAATTCTTATTGCAGATATAGATAAAGGCGGAGTGTTCGCACATATCGTCGGTACCTTGGCATTGCTTTCAACTTCAGAACAACAAAGAGTGATAGGTTTTGTGATTAACCGCTTTCGTGGCGATATGAATTTATTAAAACCTGGTTTAGATTGGCTGGAGGCAAAAACCGGCAAGCCGGTATTTGCCGTATTGCCTTATCTCCAGGATTTATATCTGGAAGCCGAAGACAGTTTGTCAATTCGACAAAGTAATGGTTGTGAAAATCAGACTTTTCATGTTGTGGCGCCACATTTGCCAGGTTTAAGCAATCATACCGATTTTGATCCGTTGCAATTACGTCCGGATGTTAAAGTCAGCATTGTTAGAAGTCCTGAGCAAATTAGTGGCGCTGATTTGATTGTGTTGCCGGGGAGCAAATCGGTAAGAAGCGATTTTGAAAATTTAATAGATCAACATTGGGCGCCTTTTATCCTTCGCCATTTGCGTTATGGGGGAAAGTTATTGGGAATTTGTGGCGGTTTCCAGATGTTGGGAAAGCAAATACACGATCCGCAGGGTTTGGAAGGCAGGGTTGGTAGTACTCAAGGTTTGGGTTTATTGGATATGGAAACAACCTTGCAGCAACATAAAATTTTACGTCAAGTTTCAGGTAGTTTTTGGGAATATGATAGCCAGGTGCAAGGATATGAAATCCATATGGGAATCAGCAGCGGCCCAGCATTGGATAAACCTATGTTTAGGTTAGGGAATCATAACGATGGAGCCATCTCTGCAGATGGACAAGTGGCGGGGAGCTATCTTCATGGATTATTTGATTTGCCGGAAGCCTGTAATAGTCTAATGCATTGGGCTGGTTACCATTCACAGCAAGCTATAGAAATCAACGCCGCCAGAGAATCCGGAATTAACCGGCTTGCCGATTTACTGGAAAAGCATTTCAATTTTGCCCTCCTAAATGCGATTTTAAGAGATAGGTTCGCCATTTAAGTTGATTGGCGTCAGGTCAGTCAGAGTAGTCGTTGTTAAGTTAGCATGGTTTGAGAAAATTTTAGATTACATATTGAGTATGAGAGAATTGTTTGTACATTTCCCAAGGAGCCCATTTTGTCATGAAACTGAAGAGAGTTTTATCTTACGCTGTTTTGATAATATTTTTGGCTTGGTGTGTTATTGCTTTCAGGTCGGATATTGCCAAGATTGATCTTTCAGAAATTTGGGGAGCATGGGACGCATTATTTTTGGCAATGATTTTAACTTTATTCAATTATCTTTTTCGTATATTACGTTGGACATATTATCTTTCCAAACTTGATCATCACATCAAATTCAGATTATCTGCGTTAACTTATTTATCAGGATTTGCTTTTACTTTATCCCCTGGAAAGGCGGGAGAAATGGTTAGAGGCCGTTATCTGCAAAAGATAGGAGTGCCTTTTTCCAATACGGCGGCAGCATTTTTTGTAGAGCGTTTTCTTGATTTGCTGGTGATGGTGGGACTGGCATCCTTTGCAACAGTGTCTTCGTCGTATGAAACTTTAATTTGGTTAGCGGCCGGTTTTATTGCAATTATCCTGGTGGTGCTGACTCTAGCTCCGTGGATAAAAATTACAGAGTGGGTAAATATAACAACTTGGCTGCCGAATGGTCTTAAAACGCTTTGCTTAAAACTTTTAAGAACATTGATTTCAGCGAGAGTTTTGCTTGGACCAAAAGTACTCTTATTTGGGTTTTTATTAGGACTGATTGCCTGGAGTTTTGAAGGTGTTGGTCTTATGGTAATCAGCAAAATGTCTGGTGGTTTGACAATGGATGTTGTGACTGCGGTGGGTATTTATTCAGTTGCAGTTTTTGTCGGTGCAGTTTCTTTCCTTCCTGGCGGATTAGGTTCAACAGAAGCTGTGATGATTGCTTTGCTGGTGGGACAAAATTATTCTTTACCTGACGCCATATTAATTACTCTGGTTTGCAGAGTATTAACATTGTGGCTGGGTGTGGTAATCGGTTGGGGGGCAGTAGTAGCGCTACGTCAGAAAAAATCAACAGAAATGAAAAATACTTCGGAACAGATTCAGCTCATGCCGCATCAAAATTTAGAGTTACCACTATGTATTGACCTGGATGGCACGCTTATATTAAGCGATTTATTACTGGAAACTTTTTTGCTGTTAATTAAGCGAAATCCTTTGTATATTTTCATGATGCCAATGTGGTTGTCAAAAGGCAAAGCGACATTGAAAGCGGAAATTGCCAAACGGGTAACGTTGAATCCTGTCGCTTTACCATATAATCGCATTTTCTTGGATTGGTTGATAGCCCAGCAAAGTGCAGGCCGGGAATTGTGGTTATGCACTGCGTCAAACTATAGATTAGCTCAGTTGGTTGCAGAACATTTGCAAATCTTTACCGGTACATTTGCCAGTAGTGATTTAAATAATTTATCGGGACATGCCAAAGCAAAACAACTGACAGATAAATTTGGAATTAAAGGTTTTGATTATTGCGGGAATGCAGACGTTGATAAGTTTATCTGGCGAGAAAGTCAGCATGCAATTTTAGTTAATTGTAGTGAGAAACTGGCTGGAGAAGTCGCAGAAATAACGGAAATTAGCGGAATTTTTCCAAGGCAAGGCAGCCGCTTGAAATCGGTAATCAAGGCAATGCGACCTCACCAATGGGCAAAAAATCTGCTGGTGTTCATCCCCTTGGCGGCAGCTCATAAAATCACAGATGTCACTTATCTTGTGCAGGCATTGCTTGCTTTTTTTGCTTTTGGTTTTTGTGCGTCATCGGTTTATTTGCTTAATGATATGCTGGATTTGGAAGCGGATCGGCTGCATCCTAGAAAATGCAGGCGTCCATTCGCATCGGGAAAGCTTTCCATATTAGCGGGTTTTTTACTAGTGCCATTATTGTTGTTGACAACAATATTAATTTCCAGTCAATTGCCAGTAATGTTCTGGATAGTTCTGGCAGGTTATTATTTATTGACTTTAGCCTATTCGTTTTGGCTTAAGAGTTTAGTTTTAGTAGATACCATTACCCTGGCAGGCCTTTATACAGCCAGAATCATCGCCGGTTCGATGGCTTTAGATTTAACTCTTTCATTTTGGTTGTTATTGTTTTCGGTGTTTTTATTCTATAGTTTGGCATTGGTGAAAAGATATGCCGAAATGGATAGTATGCTTCGCCAAAATAAATTGAAGGCAGCGGGGCGGGGCTACCACATTGATGATTTGCCTATACTACATAGTTTAGGTACGGCATCTGGGAATTTGTGCGTACTTGTTTTAGCGTTATACATAAATTCTCCTGCAGTCTTGCCGCTTTATCGATATCCTGAAGCCATTTGGTTTCTTTGTGTTTTACTTCTTTACTGGATAAGCCGGATTTGGCTTAAAACTCATAGAGGTAAAATGCACGATGATCCGGTGATTTTCGCCATCAAAGACAAAATTAGCTTGGCTGTGGTTTTGGCCGCTGCGCTAACCATCATTTTGGCGATTTAATAGCATGACAGATCAGATTCTAAAATCTTGGGGCCGTATCCAGCATGCCAATCAAGAAGTAGTTTCTATTGATTCCAGAAATGAATTGTTAATACCGAAAATCCCTGTTTCAAAAACCTGGCTTCCCTATGGCAATGGCCGGAGCTATGGTGATAGCTGTCTCAATTCCGGAGGCGTGGCGCTAAAAACCGGAAAGTTAAACCGGTTCATAAGTTTTGATCCATCCAATGGCATTTTAATCTGCGAGGCAGGTGTTTTACTTTCAGAAATATTGAATTTGATTGTCCCTCAAGGCTGGTTTCTGCCGGTAACGCCGGGAACTCGATTCGTGACTGTAGGTGGGGCTATTGCTAATGATGTACATGGGAAAAATCATCATGTTACCGGCACTTTTGGGAGTTGTATACGTAGTTTTGAATTGCAACGTTCTGATTCGCAACGTCTGATTTGCTCAGAGCAGCAGAATAGCGATTTTTTTGCCGCCAGCATAGGTGGTTTAGGATTGACCGGAATCATCATTTGGGCTGAAATTCAACTGCGTCGCATTCGCAGTCCATGGATCGAGTTTGAATCGATACGCTATGAATCGCTGGCAGAGTTTTTTGACTTGTGCGAGGAATCCGATAAAGATTATGAATATACAGTTTCTTGGGTCGATTGTGCAGGTACAGGTAAAAGACTCGGCCGAGGGCTATTTGTACGCGGGAATCATGCTCCGATTGGGCAAGGCCAGGCTCAATACCATCCGAAAATTCGGACATTCCCTTTTGTGCCGCCGATATCAATGATCAACTCCATAACACTTAAGGCATTTAATGCGCTTTATTATCGCAAACAGATAGCAAAAAAAATTCGCTCGATTCAACATTATCAACCGTTTTTTTATCCTCTTGACGAAGTGTTGGAATGGAATCGAATGTATGGCCCAAAAGGTTTTTATCAGTATCAATGTGTGGTGCCAACTCATGTTAGCAAAGAGGCTACAACAGAACTTCTTAAAGAAATAGCCAAAAGCGGTATGGGTTCTTTCTTAGCGGTACTGAAGCTTTGTGGAAATAAATCGTCACCCGGAATGCTGTCCTTTCCTTTGCCGGGAGTGAGTCTGGCACTGGATTTCCCGAATCGTGGTCAAGTTTTGCACCAGCTTTTTCATAGGCTGGATACAATCCTTGCAGCAAGTAATGGCCGTTTGTATCCGGCAAAAGATGGCAGAATGTCAGGAAGCTTGTTTCGACAAGGTTATAGCCGTTGGCAGGAATTTGCCAATTTTATAGACCCACAATTTTCCTCGTCATTTTGGCGTAGGGTTATGGAGGATAGATGAGAAAAATTTTAATTATTGGAGCCGCCTCAGCAATAGCTGAGGCAACTGCACGGATTTGGGCTCAGTCCGGGGATCATTTGTTTTTGGTGGCCCGGAATCAGGATAAATTGGAAAGCATTGCAGCAGATTTGCGGGTTCGTGGTTGTCCAAAAGTAGAAACATATACGATGGATGCTAATGATTTTAATATCCATACCAGAATGCTGGATGC
>CAVUMJ010000352.1:0-5392 GCA_963741375.1 uncultured Pseudomonadota bacterium | reverse complement strand
AAGCGTTAATGCCTTTTTCCGGCTGTATATGGCCTAAAAAACACAGTTGCACGCCTATTTCAGTTGGGTAATTCGCAACTTGATAATCCTGATAATCTATACCGTTAGGAATCAAAACAATCCTGGCCTGATCAGCCAGCACGGCGCGCACTCCTTCAGCTTCCGTGACACTGGTGCAATGCACGGCAATGGCGCGGCGTAAGCTAGGAAAAGTTAAAAACCGGTAAAACAGCCATTTCAAAGGTTTTTTGCGCCGTATCAGCGCCACATGTTCCGGCATAAGCCCGCCGTGCACCGCTACCATGAACGGCTTTTTAAGCAAGCCGCAGAAACCTGCGGCCAAAGTGGAAGGCCAAGTGGCGATTCCATGCACATAAACAACCGGCGCCTGCACACATAACCGCCAGATTTTAGGAATAGCTCCCAGTCCAAATCCCCACCGCCTAAACCAATAACACTTGTATAATCCGATATCGATTAAATTATTCACAAACACAGTTTCGTTATTGAGCCTGCCGCCGATAGATTCATCAGACACCACCAGAGTTTGCCGATAACCTTTTTCAGCCCATGCCCTGCTTAATACCCCGGCAGTTGTTGAGACTCCGCCATAGCCTTTTGCCGGTGGAAAATGGGTTGCAACCACACCAACATCCATAACAATTCTCCTGTTATTATTTATTTTACCGTTAGTCAGCAAAGTTATCTGCCATATTCCAGGAATCCGCGCCAAACCCCAATCAAGTTATAAAAATAATAAGCCAGCTTTTTGGGATTGAATAAAACCAGCGCCAATATCATTTTCAAAAAAGGCGCAATAAACATTTTTCTGGCGATGTAGTACAGAATAAAAATATCTCTCTGATTAGCAAATTTTCTGATGTAAGCGCCAATCCCGGTGGAATACATCAACATTCTTGCAGTACCATATTTATAATGATCCTTGTTGGCATGGTAAATCCGGATTTTAGGATTATAAAAGGCTAGACTTCCAGTGCGCAGTAACCGGTACAAAAGCTCAAAGCCTTCCGCACCGGAATATTTGGAGCCTATACCAAATTCATGGTCAAAATAAAACTGGCTGGCGTCTATTCTTTCCAGATCAAAAAACTGGGTAAACTCAACACCCATCATCCTGAAGCGTGAAAAATAGCGGGCATTACGGCTATTTACGCCAACGCTAAACCGTGAAGACGCAAATTCGTAAGAACCTGCAACCAGTATTGCTAATTGTTTTTGCAGGGTAAATTCGTTGACAACTTCTTGCAAGACGTCTTTATCATAAACGCAGTCATCATCAGGAAAAGCCACAATTCTGCCTTTAGCCATGCCGATCCCGTAATCCCTGGCTCTGGAATTACCCACAAAATTGACTTTAATATGTTTAATAGCAAAACATGGCATGAAGGGTTTGATTAAAGTATCGATTTTGCCGTCCTGATTCTGATCGATAATAATCAATTCAAAGTTTTTATAACTTTGATAAAGCAGCGATTTCATGAATTCCACAACTTCGATATCTCTGCCTAAGGTTGCCAGCACTAATGAAACTTTCATTTTCAACTCCTTACAACTAAAGCATCCGATTTGGCCTGCAAATAAATGGTCACTTCATACCAGGTAAACATCAGAGCAAACTCAAGCCCTGCCATACCGTCTAAAATGCCGCCCCGAAATATAAAATGGTAAAAAAACCGCCCAAAAACTCTGATGCAGGAACGTCCAAGCAATAAGCTAAGCTTGCCGCGATTGGTAAGAACCGCCCCGTTTGTCGGTTTGAGTTTAACTTCAAGCTTGGCTTTCTCAATATGTTTATGCATCCATTCCACAATTTCCCCATCGTAGAAATAATGCAGATATGGAATCCGGCTATAAGCGATTCGGCAGCTGTCTATGACAGCTTCACCGTGGCCGGTATGGTTTGTTACGAAGCGGACGGTTTCGATACGAACCAGTCTGGGATGATAAATCGGATAGCCGGGAGCATGATTAAGCCGTTTACCACGCAGATACAGTATGGAAGGAATCATCATTACATCCACGCCGTTCAGAACAGCACCGTCAGTTTCCAGCCACCGGTAAAATTCCGCAGGATAAATTTCGTCGGCATCAACGAACAGTATCCAGGGGGTGGTAATCTCACAATGATCGATGGCGAAATTACGCTGTCCGGCAAATCCCGGCCAGGGATTGGAATAAACCCTGCACCCATGTGATTTGGCTATTTCAACAGTGCTATCCGTACTGCCGGAATCGACAATCACCACAGGATAATTTGCCGGAATTGCCGACAAACACTTGGGCAGATTATCAGCCTCGTTTTTAGTTAATATCACGATAGTTTGGTTAATTTCATGCATAAAATTAAAGGCTCATGAAATGTTTTATTTCTTTATTGCGTAGACATTAATGTAAATACCCAAACCCAAAACATTCATCAAGTGGACAAAGGGTATTTGCAAATATTTCAGCAGGTAATTGACTACTTTTGCAGAAAAACCGGTTAAACCCAATCTTTTGCTGAGCGCATTAAATGGTATCCTGGTAATTTGCTGGGTTTTGACTATTTCAAAACCATTTCTTTTTAACAAAGCTGACAGCCCGTCAACGGTAAAATAATTGACATGCTCCGGTATCCACAAACATGCGTTATCCTTGGTTCCAAGCAGTTTGACCAGAAATGAATTGTAATTGGGCACTGCGCAAGCCAATACTCCTCCGGATTCCAGCAATTGATGGACTTTTTTGACTGCACGGTCAGGTTCCAGCAAATGCTCAAGAACTTGAGACATGATGACGATGCCGAACTGTGCGGTGCATTGATACTGTTCAAACATAATGGCTAATGGTTCGTCGCCATTCATTTCTGTAAACACCTGGTTTTCCAGCTTGCCCGGATTGATACTGACCGTCCAATAGGCGAGCTTCCTAAGTGCATGAGTATAAAAACCGAAGCCTGAACCAATATCCAAAGCAAAATTATTGTTGGATGTGTTATATAAATTAGCATAACCCACTATGCGTTTCGCATCTACAGCGCGATTTGGAAAATCAGTCTCGGTTTCCAGCACTTCTCTCAGGCTGACAGCATCATTCAATGCCTGTCCTGAATGTTGATAAATTGATTCCAGCCATTTATTATGCGGCGGGTGATTTAAAAACCCTGAGCCGCAATGATTGCAGCGATAAATTTGAAATGCCTGATCATTGACACGATTGGTGTATTGAAAATTCTTGCTTCCCCAAAATCTAATATCCGTTGTGCCGCAACACACACAGTTGTGCAAAAAATCTCCGTAAATCTCAGATATTGTTGTCGTGCCTGCCATAATCTTTCCCCTTAAAGCTTAAAACTAGAATTCTTTAACCACGCTTAATCTTGAAAATATTTCTATCCTCCAATTACACTGTTAATTTGATGCTTGAATTGTTTAACTGATATTGAAATCCGCTTTGGCAATTACGCCAGGGTTTGGCAAGTATCCCCAACACAAAAGCTTCTACGCCAAAATAGATAGGATTAGCCAAGGCCGCTCCAAACAAACCAAAATGCGTCACCAATACCGGAATGGCAATGGCGGCAGTCAACACCCCGGAAGTTCTCCCCAATAGAACCAGCTTGGTCTGTTTTCTAGCCAGCAAGGGTTGTGATAATACGGTGCCTAAAGCATTCAAGGCGCAACCGCCGGCGATAACAGTCATCAGTTCTACCGAAGTGTGGTACGACTTGGCCAGTAACAATTCAGACAACCATTGCTTGGTAAAATCGACAATAACGACACCTAGCACGCCTAAACAGATAGTGCAGCATATCCACGTCCATAAAGTCTGATAACTTTTAGTGCGTTGATCAGCAGAAAATAATTGGAAATAAACCGGTTGAAATGTGCGCAGCAATACCATGGCGCTACGATTAAACGCCTCATTAATAATGGTATAAGTAGCGGCGTACAAACCTACATCGGCAGCTGTCATCATATAACCAATGACATACCGGTCTCCCAAACCATTGATCCAAAATATCAATTCCATTGGAATCAGCGGCAAGGCGTAAGCAAGTATTTCTTGGCCGAATTTTGATTTGATCACCGGCGCTTGCTGATTTTCAGATTGTTCATGTTTTCGCCGAAAACAATTAGCCGGAAGATTTGCCGTTACACCGGCCAGAACGTATCCAAGCAATATCCATTCAACATGATTGCCGACATACCAGACCATCATAATGGCAAACAACGGCCTGATAAAACTGTCGGTAATCTGCCAAAGGCTGGCATTGCGATGTTGACGGTCTCCTATCAATAATTGCACGCCAAGCTCACGCCGTACTGTCACCACCAGCAGCAAACTTGCTAACACAAACAACCAAAAGTTGTCTTTGCTACCAAGACAATAAACCCCGCCAATTGATAAAAAAATTGCGATCGCTACGAATATAGATCTTGTTGTAAGGTAATAAATCTGCTGCATTAACAAATCGTAACGCTGGGAATCGGCACATTCGGGCAATATTCTCATTCCCGCGCAAATAAACGGATATGAAAACACCGCTACCCCGAGGGCCACAAAACCGTTAAATAGCGCCACTTGACCATAAACATCAGGCGAGACTAATTCTGTCAGAATTCTAATTCCTGCCAATAAAACCAGTCCAGAAACAAATTGTCCGGCCAGCACCCAAAAAGCATCGATATACAGCCGTTTTTCTTTGTTTATTAAAAGCATGGTTTCGCCTTTATCTTAATCACCAAAACTGTTGCGCCTTTATTGAATGGATTCCGATTCATAAGCACAATCCGGTTGGACAAAATTGCCATTAGCCGCTGGTAATATTTCCGGAATACTCCCGGTTCCCAAAACCATTCCCCACAACAGCATCAAAACGGCATTCTGCGGAAAATACTCCCACATATTAAATGTCAGCCCGGCAACAAAAATAAACGTCATCACCAGACCTTTGCGATGGTGACCTGAAACACGAAAACTTAACCACAGAAAACCGATATATGCCGCTAACCCTATCAAGCCGTAACCATTCAGCAAAAACAAATAAAGACTGTCCGAATCAAACTGTCCGGGGAAATGCTCTGCCCCATACAGGATATTAATGGTGTTCGAACTTAATCCCAATCCCCAGCCAAACAGCAAATCAATAGGATCGTGTATATAGTTTGAAAACACTCTAATCCATAAATCAATTCTGCCGTCTTCTGTCGGATTAGCGTCATCCCGCCCGCTCAACAAGGGACTGGAAGCCAAAATTAATGCTCCGACAGCCAGAACAGGAGCCGGTATAAGCAATGCCCAGCGATCTCTGGGTTTAAACACGGCATAAATTTGAAAAAATATAACCAGAAGCGAACTGATAAAAGCTGTTCTGGAGCCACTTAATAAC
>CAVUMJ010000351.1:0-19870 GCA_963741375.1 uncultured Pseudomonadota bacterium | reverse complement strand
CCGAAGGCTCTAACGGCGGCGCAATTAACATTACGGCCGCAGAAGGCGCTTATCTGGAAGGAACGATTCAAGCCCGGGGCGGCAATGCCGCGGGGACCTTAGGCGGCAGTTTACAGTTGTTGTTGCAGAATGGTAATGGCCCGGCGGCGGCGGCTTCGGAAATAGTCGTGGTGCAGGATGCCGCTGCTTCCGATATTCTTGTAAATGGGGCTTATCAATCTGCCGAGGTGTTAACAGCGGCCAACCAATTTGACAGCGCCGGGGCGGCTCAGCCGGCGGTGTTGAACGGTATCGGCATTGTAGGCGCTAAACAAATTCACGATGCCGGATTTGCCTCCGTGGATTTGCAGGTTGTTGCAAGTACCGCTACAAATGAGAATGCAGTCGGCACGATTCTGTTCCAGGGTAATACCAATGTCAATCACGGCAATATTGATCTGAATCTGGCCGGCACCTTAACGTTGGATGCGCCGGTGATAGCCTGGGCATTAAGCGATAACAGTAATCCGCAGAGTGGTGTTGACGTCAGCAATCAGACTGCCGCCGCAGTTAATTTGTCTGCAACAAACATTAGCGTTGGCTCATCCACCATGACTCCGGTTTTGCCCGGCGCTTTGCCGGCTGCACTTGGCGGCATGGGCCAGTTTAATGTGACCGCGGGCGGACAAAACGGCTTAATCACCTTACAGGGCGAGGCTACCACCAGCGGTTTTAATATTGTCAATATGAATGCTTCCCAAGATATTCGCCTGGCAGGCTTGCTGGATAAAACCTATACAAATACAGCCGTAACGGATAGTTTTCAGGGCGAATTTCAGACCTACGCCCAACTAAACATGACTGCTGATCGAATCTATCCCACCACTTTAAGCCAGTATATCCTGGCGACAAGCAGTTCCGACGGGGTGATCAGTTTTTATGCCAACAATAATGCCAAGCCGGCGCCGATTCTGGAAGCCGACGCCACATTGACTGTTAAATCCGCGACCATCAATCAGCACGGTAATATTCTTAACCCGTTTGGGATAATCAACTTTGAGGCAACTAACCAGATTAACTTGACCGCCAATAGTCTGACTTCGGTCTCCGGGCAGAATCAGCTGATTCCTTTTGGCGTTACCTCCGCCGGTCAGGCATGGCTCTATCCGATTAATGATGCAACGGCTAGCGGCCCCATGAATTTAACGATTGGCGGCAATCAGGCCGGAGCCATTCCGGTTCCGTCAAAGCAGATTAATCTTAGCGCCCCAATTGTAGCGGCAAGTCCTTCCGCTGTAGTGGATTTGTCGGGCGGCGGTGATTTGGTGGCCTCTGAATTTGTGCCGGGCGACGGCGGCAGCAAGAATGTGTTGCTGGCCGGCAATGCCGTAGGCGGCGGCACATCCTTTGCCATCATTCCCGGCTATAGCGGATATGCTCCGTATGATCCTTATCTCAATACCAATAGCGGCCTGACTGCGGGTGAAGAGGTCACCATAGGTTCCGGCAGCGCCTTGGCGGCCGGCACTTACACCTTGTTGCCGGCCCAGTATGCAGTATTGCCCGGCGCTTATGTGATTACCCCGGAATATACTTCAGTGCCTCAAGGCTGGGCGTATGAGCGCATAGATGGCGCGGCTTTGGTTAGCGGCCAATTCACCACCGCCGGAACCAATCAGAGCTATTCCCTGACCTCCACGGGAGCGGAAACTCAAGGCTGGTCGGAGTTTATCGTGCAACCTGCCGGCGCCGTTCTGAGTTATTCGCAGATTAATCTGACTTATGGCGACAGCTTTTTCGCTTCCCAGGCAACTGCCGATAGCATGAGCATTCCACAGTTGGCGGAAGATGCCGGTCAATTTACGGCGAATGTCACAACCGCGCTGGATTTGCCGACTCTGCTTACCAGCGGCGATTTGGGGGCGAAAGTGGATATCAGCGCCAATAATATCAGTGTGGTGCTGGCTAAATCCGGCCAGGCCGGGGTGGTGGAGTTACTGGCCAGCGAATTAAATAAAGATAATATAGGCAGCTTGTTTCTGGGCGGTACTCGCTCAACTGACGGCACTACCGGCAATACGGTCCTGAATGTCAATGCCAGTGACGTAACAGTGGCCGGCAATGTCACGTTAAATAAATCATCAGAAATCATCCTGGCGGCTACCAATAGTGTGGAAGTGGCCAATAATGCCACCCTGCAGACTCAGGGGGCGGCAGGTACTCCTGCCAATTCAGTGATGGAAACTTCGGGAGATAGCGCTGTGTTGCGGGTGGCTAACGCAGCTCAGGTTTCTCTGGACCGTACCGGTACTGCAGGTGTGACCGGTAATCTGCTGATTGATCAAGGCGCTACGCTAAAAGCCGGGAACAGTACGGTTTCCGGCGCTATCCTGCTGGACACCACCGGAAACAGCAATAGATTGCAAGGCAACTTTTCTTTGGATAGCAAAGGCTCGCTTGCTATAGCCGCCAATGATTTGAATCTGATTGACAGCGCCACCAATCCAGCGGCTTTGAACGGCATGTCTATTGACAGCACGCAATTAAGCAATTTGGGTCAAATAGCTAATCTGAATTTATCCGGGCGGGATTACATTAATATTTATGGGACAATCGATACCCCGCAAATCACTAATCTGATTTTAAATACTCCGGTATTGGCGGGGATGCCGGATTCTACTGCTTCCAGCAATAATGCCCAGATCAATGCGACTAATCTGACTTTTGCCAATTATGCCGGAAGCAGTTGTTCCGCAGCCTCCGGCTGTAGTGGCGCAGGCAACGGCAGCCTGACGGTTGACGCCGCTAAGCTGACTCTGGACGCCACCGATAGCGCCAGCAGTAATGGCAGTTTCGCTATTTCCGGTTATGATAACACCACTATGAATATTACCGGCCAAATAGTTGGCAATGGCAAGGGCGTGTATGATTTTCAAGGCAATGTTTTGATCAATACTCCGGCTATCAGCGGCAATACAGCTTCTAACACCACAATTGACGCCGCCGGAAATTTGACGGTCAATAATCCCGGCAATGCCGGCTCAGCTTCTAATGGTTTAGGCGCCGAGCTGAATTTGACTGCCGCCAATCTAGCAGTGGACACCAGCCTGATTTATCTGGGCGGTAATGTTAATCTTGACAGCAGCAGCGGCAATTTGCAACTGGGTGACAGCGCTGTCGTCAATGTCTCGGAAACCCAGCAATCCGCAGGCTTAAACACTGCGGTGCAAATTGCCGGCGGCGACATTACCCTGACTTCCGCAGCAGACGTCGACGCCGCTGCCGGTAGCGAGATGCTGTTGTCTTCATCCGCAACCGGCGTGGCCGCCGGTACTTTGACCGTTAATGCCGGCAACGGCAATGCAAATCTCAACGGCCAAATTGTTGCCGGCGGCCCGGATAAGGCAGATGGCGGTAAATTGCTGCTGGATGTCAAATCCATGGGAAGCAGCGGTTTTGACGGTTATAACCAAATAGCCGCCGCTGATGGATTTACCGGGGAATTTAATTTGCGGGTACGCAATGGCGATATTAACGTAGACCAGCTGGTTACCGCTCAAAATATTAATTTTGACGCGGATAACGGCAACATTATCGTTAATGCCACGCTGGACGCCACCGGCAACAATGGCGGGACTATCAGTCTGTCGTCGGATAGTCTGGTGCAGATAGACGGCGGCGCTAATTTGAATGCCTACGCTTTGAGCGCTGCCGGCAACGGCGGCAATGTCACGCTGAGTGCGGTGAGCCAGGTGGCGGCCGACAATACTAATCAGGCCATGGCTGCGGGCAGTATCGTCATGCAGAGCAATTCCGCTATTGATGTCAGAGGCAAGGGCGATTATACCCTGATCGATTGTCATTCCCTGGGCGAGTGCGGCAGTCTGGGCAGTGTGCAGTTCCTGGTTGACAGACAAATCAGCGCTGCGGGCGTCGGCAATGTCAACAATGTGACTTTAAACGGCGTCATCAACATAACGCCTTACAATAGCGGTTCTGCCGGTTTGGGTTATGATGCAACTCAGGCCATGCCTGAGATTATTGCCGTTAAGGTTTATGATTTAAGTAATGCCGGCGGCTCTAACGTAGCTAATCAGATTACAGGCAGCGACTTGGCTAATAGTTCCGGTTTGCCAAATTTTAGCGCAGACGCGGCCCAATTCATGGCTAATCTGCCGGTTAGCAGCAGTTACGTTGTGCTGCCAGGCATAGAGGCCATTACTACCGGCGGCGCGGATATGGTGGTTAATCCAGCCGCGGCTTGGGATTTATCAACCTGGCGTTATAGTTACGGCGCTGAAACTGTGCCGGGAGAATTGATTTTACGCTCTTCCGGAAGTCTGGACATTCAACAGAATATTACAGATGGTTTTACCGCGGTCTCTACTGTCTACGGCACCTCGCTGACTGAGCTGCAAACCGGATATTCCTGGGCTTATCAACTGATTGCAGGCGCGGATTTAACCAGCGCCGATGTTAGTCAAACCGTTGCGAATGCAGCATCCGGCAATCTGAACCTGGGAACTGTTTCCGAAACAGTGGGCTTGCAGAATGCCAACGCGACATCAGTTGCCAAAGGCGCGACCAGTATTAACATGCAAAGCGCCGCCGGCTGGGTGGTCGGCGATATCATCAACGGGGCCGGGATTGCTCCAAATACTTCCATACTTGCCATTAACGGTAATACGGTGATATTGAGCGCGGCAACTACCAATAAAATCAGTCATGGCGAATCCATCTCTGCCGGCACGCTGATTCGAACAGGTACCGGCAATATTGACATTAACGTGGCGGGCGATCTCAATATGTCCAACGCCTCGCAGATTTATTCCGCAGGCAGGCAGGATTCCGGCAATCCCTGGGGATATAATCCAAGTCAGGTTTATTATGATTTTGCGACCTACAATCAATATTACGCCGAGTATCCGCTGGACGGCGGTAATGTTTCGGTCACAGCGAAAGGTAATATCAACGTCAGTTTAGCCACTTCATCTACGCAAATGGGCTTTTTTAATGACTGGCTGATCCGTAGCGGCGGGCTGCAGACGCTCTCTAGCGGAACCGAGAATTTGCCGGTATCCTGGGGTATCGATTTTGCTAAATTTAATGACAGCCTGGGCGCTTTAGGCGGCGGTAATGTCAGCGTGGCCGCAGGCGGCAATATCACCAATCTGACGGTAGCCGTACCTACCACAGGCAAGATCAATCCAAATGATTACGCCGGCAACACCACGAATGCCGTGCCGCTTTATACCGGCTCAAATCCTGAGCCAACCATTAGCGGCGGCGGTAATTTGTCTGTGACTGCGGGCGGCAATATTGGCGGCGGGGCTTATTATGTTGAGCAGGGGCAGGCGAATATTACTGCCGGCGGGGCTTTAACTGCCGGTAGTTATTACGCGCCTTTCAGCAGTGCTTATCTGGATCCGATATTGGCTTTGGGCAGCTCTCAGATGACGGTGACAGCCGCTGACGGCATAGCATTAGAGACCATATTGAATCCTATGGCGGTGGCTTCCGGGCAAAGCTACGGCAAGTTGCTTGATGCGCTGTTTTTTACTTACGGGTCCAATAGTTCGGTCGCTTTGACTGCATACACGGGTGACGTAACTTTGGTTAATAATGCCATCATATTGACAGGCGGCACTGATATTCCGGCTTTGTCCGGAGTAGTATTAACGACCTATCCGGACAGCCTGACAGTGAACGCCTTGCTGGGCAGTTTGAACATTATGGGCAGCATGCAATTGTTTCCTTCCGCATCCGGCAACCTGAACTGGTATGCTTATGACAATATTGACACCAGCGCTAATGCCACAAACGATACTCAGATCCTGCTTTCCGCAGTGAATCCGGCTAGTCTTCCTTCCGTAACTTCTCCGGAGTCGGTCAAATATAAAAACGGCATGCTTGCTGCCTATCAAAGCCAATTAACCCTGCTTAACTCGGTAGCCGACTATGCGGAGACGCCCATACACCTGAACGATGCCAACCCGGCCTTGATCAGCACCGGCGTGGGCAGCATCGAAAACCTCGGCGGTCAATATAGCCTGTTGTTTGCATTGTCCAAACAGGCATTGGTCAGTGCCGGGGCCAATATTTACGATACCAGCTTTATGATTCAAAATGATACGGCTGCCTCCAATTCACTGATTAGCGCCGGACAAAATATCGAGTTTAACACCTTGCGAGATCCTGCCACCGGAGGTTTAAACACTTCAAATTCCAATCAAATTATCCAGGTCAGCGGGCCCGGACAATTGACTGTGTTGAGTGGCGGCAATATTAATTTGGGGGCCTCAAGCGGTATTCTTTCGGTAGGCAATACCGGCGTCAATCCATTTTTGCCTGCTGCCGGCGCCAATCTGACCGTACTGGCCGGATTGGGCAGCGGTAGTATCAATGCTAGCGGTTTCGCCCAGAACTTTATGACTGATTCTTCGGCAAGCCAGGCATTTGACGGTTTGTTCTCTGCCGCCATGCAGAATTTGTTAATACAGTCCGGAAGCGTGCCGACAATTTCAAGCATGCAAACCCTGGTGAGTCAGGCGCAAGCCAGCGCAGTCAGCACGCTGGGCAGTCATGGGCAGTCAATCAACTTTGGTTATAAAGAGTATTTCACGCAGTATTTACTGGATTATTGGAATCATTACACCGGTAATTTAGCAGTAGACGGGGTGATAACTTTGATCAATCAGGCGGAAGCGGCTGTGCTGACTGCGCCAAATACGCCGCAGACAGTGGTGGCAAATGAGTATGCGGCATATTTTAATCAGAATATGCAAACCGCCTTGAGTCAATATAGCGGCGTGCTGACTTTGTCCGGCTTTAATAACTTGATGCGTCAGGCGGAAGCCGGGGCCTATGCGAGCTTGACATCGCAAAGCGTGATGACTGCCGTGATCGGAGAAAATTACACAGCCGCGCAATATTTATCGTGGATAAATACTTATCAATCGGCCTTCAATCAGGGAATGCAAGGTTTCTTTAGCGCTTATTCGGGCGCGCAACCTGTAGCCTTGGCGGTGGCCGGAGTCCTGAACTCGCAGGCCGCCACTTCCGCCCAGACTTCGTTTGACCAGGTTCAGCAGGCATATAGCGGGGAGCTGACCCAATCGCTACAAGCCTATCTGCCCAGCATTAATGCAAATATTGTTGCCAATACCTTTAGTTGCACGAACAGCGCCTGTACCTATGAAACCAGCGGTTCAGCCAGTCCGGTCACTGTTCCGCTATCCACTATTTTGGCCTCGTTAAGCTCTCAGCAACTCAGCTTGGTTGAGAAACAGCTGTTGCCGTATGTGCAAACTGTTTACGGTATGGATCAGCAACAATTTGCTGAAGTGCGGGCAGCATCGACTTCGCCGGTTGATATAAACACCCTGGAACTGGATATGCTGGCAACTACGGAAAACCTGTATCCTGGAACGACTTTGCTCAGTTTGAATCCTGTTGCCGGGAATATCCCTTTGACTTCGGATTATCATTATGATCAGGTAGCCGGATGGGTGGCCAATTCAGGAAATATAGATGTCAACACCATCATTGATAACACGGATATTGTGCAGCTTCAGGCTATTGCTCAACTATACGGTAATGTTATCAATCTTGGCGGCAGCAGCGTGGATATCAACTCTGCCATTCAAACTGTCAGCGCTGAGTCAACTTCGGCATATGGTAAAACTTTGCTCAGTGAAATTTATGCCGCGCGTCCTGACATTCAGGCTGCGGTAAGACCGGTGGCAGGCGATCTATCGCTGTTTTTCAGCACCATACAAACTAAAGGCGGCGGCAATATCAACCTGTTAACGCCAAACGGCGGGATAGACGCCGGTTTGTCCGCTACCACGCTTGGGCAGAAACCGGCGGATCAATTAGGCATTATCGTGCGTGGTCAAGGCGGTATTAATGCCTTCTTGCGTGATAATTTTCAGGTTAATCTAACCAGGGTGATGACTATGGACGGCGGCGATGTGGTCGCGGGTTCATCGGAAGGCAGTATTGATGCGGGTAAAGGGGTTGCTCTCAACGGTGCGATAGAGGAACAGGTTTCTTATGATATTTACGGTAATCCGGTCATCAGCTTTTTACCGGCGGTAACTACTAGCGGTATCCGCTCGGCAGCGCCGATAGGCAGCGGTATAGAGCCGGGCACCATCGTATTGTTTGCGCCGCGCGGCATCATTGACGCCGGGGAGGCGGGTATTGCCGGTGGCAACCTGTTCCTTGATTCACCGGCAATTAAGAATGCCGCCAATATTAACAGTTCCACCGGTGTTTCCGTTGGCACGCCGCCAAGCGCTCCTCCTGCAGGCATATCTGCAGCCCTTAGCGGCACTAGCGGTTTGTCGGCTAGTGTTAATAAATCCTTTGAAAGCTCTACCGATGTAGGTAAGGATACGGCCGACAATCGCTTTAAAGCCTCGTCAGTGCTGGGTGTGCTGAGTGTCGATCTAATTGGTTTCGGCGATGACTAAAAATCGCAACATATAATGCTTTAAAATCATGCTGGATGTTGGGTTGCGCGTTGTGCGCAACCCCAACAATAAAGCTTGTAATGATGGGTTTCGCTCTCGCTCTACCCATCCTGCGCAATACAATTAAAATGCTTTCACAGTGTCTTAGGTCGGCAGTAGCCTATGGATACCCTAACTACGCTGAATAGTTGCCCCGTTTCTTTATTAAGGATTTTTGTCACTATTCAGCGTGATGCAGGAACGGCTGAAATAATCAAGGCTGTAGCGCATCTGTGGCGGGGTAGGCCGCGATTGATGCGCTTCGCTAGCGCTCAGCACATCCTACGCTGAAGAGTTACGGGAATTTTTTTGCGAGAGCGTCGGCGCATCTTGCAAGTTAGTCTAAGTTTGTCGGCCGAAATATTCTTTATGCCTGATTTATAAACCACAAAATTAAACTAATACGCAATAAAAACAGTGTTTGTAATATAAATGTAAAAAAGCATTGCGATAATGGGCGGAGCTATTTTTGTTGAGATGAAAAATGAAACGGATTGTATGTCTTTTGGTTGCACTGTTAATGACGCCAACGCTGGCTCATGCCTGGTGGAACAATGACTGGGGTTATCGCAAAAAAATTACTCTTGATGCACAAAAGTTGCAGCAGGATGGAGTAAAGATTCCTGCCGAGTCGCTGGCTCTAGTGCGTTTGCACACCGGGAATTTTGGTTTTTTCGCCGATCTGGGTGAAAACGGCAAGGATTTGCGCTTTATGTCCAGTGACGACAAAACTCCGCTGAAGTTTTATATCGAGAAAATTGATCCGGTTAATGAGATGGCGCTGATTTGGGTTAAGTTGCCCAAAGATTTGGCTACCGCCAACGATCCAGGTTTCTGGATGTACTACGGCAATCAAAAAGCTGTGACAGCTTCAGAGGCCGCCAGTATTTTTGAAGTGGCGGATATGCTGTCATACCATTTCGAAGGCACTACAGTTAAAGACGCCACGGCTAACGCCAACCAGCCTATAACTGCAACCAACACCGTTGTGCAGGGCGGAGCGATAGGCGATGCCGGCGGGTTTGACGGTAATCAACTGGTTAGAGTAGCCGCTTCGCCATCTTTGCAAATGCTGACTACGCCGGGCTGGAGCTTGTCTGCCTGGATAAAAATTGACCAGCCGCAAAATGACGGGGTGATATTTCACAGGGACTCCTTAAGTTTATTTGTTAGAGGGCAGGTTCTGGTTTTACGGATTGCCGGCAAGGAACTGGAAGCTCCAACCGGTTTGAGTCTGGCTTTGTGGCAACATACAGCGGTGGTAGCCTCCAGCAGCGGCTTTACTTTGTTTTTGGACGGCAAGCCGATGGGGATTTTGCAGGCCCCAACTGTTTCCGTACTGGACGGCGAAATCAGTATCGGCGCTGAAGCTTCGGGTTCTATTGTCAGCCGCGGTTTAATCGGAGCGATTGATGAAGTTAACCTGACTAAATCTGTGCTGGATCAAAACGCCATACAGTTTATGTCCATGATCCAGGGACAGAATTCAACCTTACTGAACTATGGCGAAGACGCCTCTCCGGATAGCGAAGGCGGTGAGTCTTATGTGCTGGCGACATTAAACAATGTCACCATAGACGGTTGGGTGATCATTGGTATTCTGGCGGTGATGTTTTTAATCAGCTGGATAGTCATGATAGCCAAAGCTATTGTGTTGGCGCGTGTAGAAAGTGAAAACAGAAAGTTCGAACAAGCTTTTTCCAAATTGGGTATTGGCGATATTGCCCAACTGGATCATGAAGATGAAGCAGACAGTGAAGATTTTGAAGAATCACCGTTGTTGTTGTCTTTAACCGGAAATCATGCCGCTTTTGCCGGATCGTCCATCTATCGTGTCTATCATATCGGCGTTCAAGAAATCAATAAACGTATTCTCAAACCGGCTGGTTCCGGCGTCTATGAACCCACCCTTTCCGGTCCGGCGCTGAATGCCATCAAATCGTCAATGGATGGCGTGATGGTCAGGGAGTTGCAGAAATTAAATTCGCAAATGGTGTTATTGACAATCGCCATCAGTGGTGGCCCCTTCTTGGGGCTATTAGGAACCGTGGTAGGGGTAATGATTACTTTCGCAGCCATCGCCGTCAGCGGCGAGGTAAATGTCAATGCGATTGCTCCCGGTATTGCGGCGGCTTTGACGGCAACGGTTTGCGGTCTGGCTGTGGCGATTCCGGCGTTGTTCGGTTATAACTACCTGGGTAGCAAGATCAAGGTAATTACTGCCGATATGCATGTTTTTGTCGATGAATTTATCACAAAAATTGCAGAGCGTTATAGCTGACAGCATCTCACTCCTTGCATCCAAAATATTTTCAAGAAGAGTAAAACATGAAAGTCCAGGAAGAAAATGCAGCCTATGACGAAATTAATGTTACGCCTATGCTGGATCTGGCTTACGTACTGCTGGTGGTTTTCATATTGATGACTACCGCTGCAGTGCAGGGCATACAGGTTAATTTACCCCAGGCCAGCAATGCGCCAAGTCTGGCCAAACCACAAACCAAAGCGATTACGATTACTGCGGAAGGCACTATTTTTCTTGATACCTTTCCGGTCACAATGGAGCAGTTGGAATCGACTTTGATGCAATACAAAGCGGCCAATCCGCAATTGCCGGTTGTGGTAAAGGGCGATGCCTCCGTGCAATATCACAGTGTGGTGGAGATTTTGGCTTTATTGGGCAAATTGGATATTACCCAGATAGGTCTGGTGACACAAAATTTGGTCAAATAAACCGTTATGCCTGATAAAAAACATTTTCGGGTATATATACCAAGAATAATTGGTGGTTTGATCGCCGTTGTGGCTATTTTTTTTGTAGTCAAGCTGATCTGGGGTTTTATTAATGAAAAACCTGTTAAAAATGAAAAAAAGATTCAGCCGATTACCATTTTAAAACCGCCGCCACCGCCACCGCCGCCACCTAAGGTTGAGAAGCCGCCGGAGCCTGAGGTTAAGGAAAAGATTGATGAGCCGGAACCGGAGCAGGAGCCTTTACCGGATACTCCGCCCGATGAGGCGCCTGCCCGTGATTTGGGCCTGGATGCGGAAGGCACCGCTGGTTCTGATGCTTTTGGTTTGGCGGCACGTAAGGGCGGCACCGGTTTGTTTGGCGGCGGAGATCCGTTTGTGCATTATGGCAATAGGGTCAAAAATGAACTTATGCAATTGCTTAGCAGCCATGATGAATTACGGCGCAAAGGTTTTACTTGCATTGTCAAAATTTGGCTGAAATCCGATGGCGGTGTAGATCATTATGAACTAGCCAAAGGTAGCAATGATGTTGAGATTGACGGTTTAATAAGCCGTCTGCTCGATAAATTTCAAAGAGTTGCCGAGCCGCCGCCGCCTGGTTTGAAGCAACCTATAAAATTAAAAATTTCATCACGGGTTTAGAAAGGAAGTTTACAATGGGGAAAAATAAACAGCTCATAGCGGCATTAGCCCTATCGTCGCTGATCGGTGTTGCGCATGCCGATGAAAAGGAAGAATTGCTGAAATTGAAAAATACTACTGTTAATTTGATCAAACAATTGGTTAAACAGGGAGTATTGACCGATAAAATGGCAAATGAAATGATCAAGCAGGCGGAAACGGATGCGGCAAAACAAGCCGCATCCGCCAGAGCTGCTGCCCCAAGCGCTCCTGCCGCTGCTCAAAATGCTGGTGGCGCTGCTTCTGCTGCGGCTCTCGGAGCAGGCGCCGCGGCGGAAAGTGCGGAAAGCAACGCCCTTGCCGCCAAGGCCGCCATTCCGGCAGACGAAATTCGCGTTGCTTATGTGCCCGATTTTGTAAAGGATGAAATCCGCCAGCAAGTGCGCAGCGAATTGCGTGAAGAGGTCGTTGGCGATGTCATGCAGAAAGCCAAGGAAGAAAAGTGGGGCTTGCCGGATGCGCTGCCGGAATGGGTAAGCCGGTTTAGATTATACGGCGATATCCGTTTGCGTGAGCAATCCAGCATTATGGCGAGTGACAACATCGATAACCTTGCCAATCCCTATTATCTTAACTATAACGCCATCAATACTTCCGGTAATCCTTCTACAGTCAACGCTCAGGGCGGTAATCAGACCAATTTGGGGCAATCCGCTTATCTGAATACCAAGTTTAATCAAAATATTGCTCGTGAACGGTTTCGTTTGGGCATTGACGCCAATGTTGTGGATAATATTGACGCCGGTATTCGTTTAACTACCGGAAATACCCAGAACCCGGTTTCAACCAACCAGACTCTGGGTAATACCGGTTTAGGCTATCAATTTGCGGTTGACCGGGCGTTCTTGCGTTATAACGCCTATGATAATAATAAATACAATTGGCTGACCTTGATGGGTGGCCGTACCCCTAATCCGTTTTTTACCGCCGGCAGTGAGATGGTTTGGGATGAGGATTTATCGTTTGAAGGCGCCGCTGCGACTTTGCGGCAAAGACTGGTTGGCGATGAATTGACGGATAGTTTGGGCGGCAAAGGCCCGTCGGTTTTCGGCACCGTGGGTATATTTCCACTACAGGCACAAAATCCATGGACTGGTTTGACTTCCCTGCAAAAGTGGCTGTTGGGTTCCCAAGGCGGTTTGAACTGGGAGTTTGATAATCAGGATAACATGACTGTGGGTCTCGCCTATTACGACTACCAAGGCATTAGAGGCAATATTAATCAGAATACTAGTGCACAAGCGTGCTCTCAAAGCAGCCAGAGTGTCATACAGTCTGCGCCGCAATATATTCAAGGCGGCAATACCATGGTTGGACTTTGTACGGACAGTCCTACCGATAACTTATACGGCCTATTTGGTCTTGCTTCCAACTTTCAAATTTTAAATGCGAACTTTATGTATGATCTTGCCTTGTTTTCGCCTGTACATATGCGATTCAGCGGTGATTTCGCCAAAAACCTTGGTTTTAATAGCAACAAGATTCTTAACTATACCGGCATCACTGTACCTAATCAGAATACCGGCTGGCAGTTTAAAATGGATTTTGGCTGGGCAAGAGTTGATCAACCCGGTAACTGGAATATGTATACTATTTACCGCTATCTTGAAGCGGATGCAGTGTTGTCTTCGTATACGGATTCGGACTTCCATTTAGGTAGCACCAATGTCAAAGGCTGGATTCTGGGTGGTAACTACGGCGTTCTGAAAAACGTCTGGTTATCCGGGCGCTGGATGAGTGCCGATATGATCACCGGCCCAACTTATAGTATGGATATTATGCAGCTTGATATCAATACCCGTTTCTAACTGATGATGACCATGTCCAGAATGTTGAAAACCTTGTTTGCGATAGTCTTGCTGACTGGGCATATGACTACGGCGCATGCCGCCCCCCGTGAAGCCGGTAAAGGCGATGGCGGGGCGGTTCTAAAATTACAGGCTATGGTTAAAAGTCTGACTACGGAAAAAGACGCAGCCAAAGCCGAAACCGCGAAAGTAAGCGCCGAACTCGATACGCTGAAAAAAGAAAGTTCGGCCAGCGCCAAAGCTGCGGATGCAGCCAAACAACAGCTGGATAGCGAGTTAAGCGAACAGAAAAATAGCAATACTCAGGTTCGTGAGCGTCTGGATCAAACCAATGCCAGACTGCTGGAGGTGATTGAAAAGTACAAGGTACTGAATCAAAATAAAGGCGCAGTGGAAAATGAGCTTGCCGAGTTAAAAAATAAACAGCAAGTCACCGAGCAAAAATTAGCCAGTTGTACTGAACACAATGTCAAATTGTACGAATCCGGAAAGGAATTACTGGAGCGTTATCAGAACAAAGGCACCATTTCTTCACTGTTACAGGATGAGCCGGCACTACAATTCAACAGCGTGGAAATGGAAAGCATTATTCAGGAATACGAAGATAAGCTTAGATCCGGAGAATATAAAGGCAAATAATTTTATCAGCTTTAGGCTCGGGTAGGTCTTATACTACTATCCGTGCCGTAAAGTGATAAAACCAGGTCAAACCGGTATGCCGCCTTAAGTTCTTAGTGGTGTAACTTTGCCAGTGCTGCGATAATGCCGATAATCCGCCAAAACCAGATCGTGGTCAAAAGCCAAGCTGACCGGGGGTTGGTCCAACGTAAATAAACCGTGATTTTTGGCGTCATCCGCGGCTTTTGGGGCGCCGTGGGCTTCCGCTACATACACTGCGGTAACGGTATGATTGCGAGGATCGCGTTGCGGATTGGAGTAAAGCCCCAATAACACTGTCAATCTGACAATCAGGCCGGTTTCTTCCCGTGCTTCCCGTATGGCGGCTTGTTCCAGGGTTTCTCCTACATCAACAAATCCTCCGGGAAACGCCCAGCCATAGGGCGGAAAAGCCCGTTCTATCAATACAAAAGGCCGCTCCGGGTAATCCAGCAGTTCAATAATGGTATCGGCTGCTAATAAAGGGGTGACGGGTTTGCTCATGATGAATCACTTTAAGTAGTGGACAAAGGTTAGAAATTGTATTTAAACATAGCCTTTGTAACAAAAAAAGCATTTGCTTAGGTTGATAGTGGGCAAAGTCAATAGCGCCAGGCATTTTCGTGTGCCGGGATTTTTAGGTTTGCCAGGCAGAAAAAATCAGAATAAACCAGGATAAAATTCACCTTAATAAAATTGTTAATGACCTAATTGCCATAATTTCGTAAAATTATAAAAGTTTAAATCAATCCGGAACGGGATCAGTCGTCAGGCTTATCCCGTTTTCTACATCTTAAGGTGGCTAATCTTGAAAAAACCTGCATTACTGGCATTGGAAGATGGAACTGTTTTTCACGGCGTATCGATAGGCGCAGACGGCTGTTCCGTGGGAGAAGTGGTATTTAATACAGCGTTGACCGGATATCAGGAGATACTGAGCGATCCATCCTATGCCCGGCAAATTGTCACATTAACTTATCCGCACATTGGCAATGTCGGCACTAACAGTGAAGACAACGAATCAATTAAAGTTTTCGCCAGCGGTTTGGTTATACGAAATCTGCCTGTGCTGGCTAACAATTGGCGTCAGCAGCAAACCTTACCTGAATATCTTAACCAGCAAGGCGTTGTCGCCATTGCAGAAATCGACACGCGGCAACTTACCAGATTATTACGCAGCAAGGGTGCGCAACGCGGCTGTATTATGGCCGGGGATACAGTGGACCAGGCGGTTGCTCAACAAGCCATTGCCGGGTTTCCGGGACTGCAAGGCATGGATCTGGCCAAAGAGGTTACCACCTCGCAAACTTATGTCTGGACGGAGTCTGTTTGGAAATTGGGTGAAGGCTATGCTCAGGCTCCAAAATTCAGCAAGCATGTAGTCGCTTATGATTTTGGCATTAAGCGTAACATTTTACGTTTATTAGTCAGCAGAGGGTGCAAGGTCACAGTTGTGCCGGCCATAACCCCGGCTTCCGAAGTGATGGCGATGCAGCCTGATGGGGTTTTTCTCTCCAACGGTCCGGGCGATCCTGAGCCATGCAACTACGCTATCACAGCGATTCAACAAATATTAGACGCAAATATTCCGGTGTTTGGTATTTGTCTCGGTCATCAATTACTGGCTTTGGCAAGCGGCGCCAAAACTGAAAAAATGAAATTTGGCCATCATGGCGCCAATCATCCTGTGCAGCACAAAGCCAGTGGGCAAGTCATGATTAGCAGTCAGAATCATGGTTTTGCCGTTAACGAAGCCAGTTTGCCGGCAAATCTCAGAGCAACGCATCATTCTTTGTTTGATGGCAGCCTGCAAGGTTTAGAACGCACCGACAAACCGGCTTTCAGTTTTCAGGGACATCCGGAAGCCAGTCCTGGTCCGCATGATGTTGAATCTTTGTTCGACGACTTTATTGCGCTGATGAACCAGTCGCGTTCTGCTTAGTTTTCCAGACCAACACATTTATGCCAAAAAGAAGCGATATAAAATCCATATTATTACTGGGCGCCGGACCGATTGTTATCGGCCAGGCTTGCGAATTCGATTATTCAGGCACACAAGCCTGCAAAGCTTTGCGTGAAGAGGGTTTCCGGGTCATACTTGTTAACTCTAATCCGGCCACTATCATGACTGATCCGGAAATGGCCGATGCCATTTATATTGAGCCTGTAGACTGGCAAACTGTCGAAAAAATCATCGAAAAGGAGCGGCCGGACGCCATCCTGCCGACCATGGGCGGACAAACTGCGCTGAACTGCGCGCTGGCGCTGGATAAACATGGCGTACTGCAAAAATACGGTGTGGAAATGATAGGCGCTACCAAGGAAGCCATTAATAAGGCTGAAGACCGGGCCCTATTCAATCAGGCCATGCGCAAAATTGGCCTGAGTGTCGCCAAATCTCAAGTTGCCCATAGCATGGAAGAGGCGTTTATTGCCCAGGAACAAGTGGGTTATCCAACCATCATTCGTCCTTCGTTTACCATGGGCGGCAGTGGTGGCGGTATTGCTTACAATCGCGAAGAGTTTATTGAAATCTGTGAACGCGGTCTGTCGCTTTCTCCAACCAATGAATTACTGATTGAAGAATCGGTGTTGGGATGGAAGGAATTCGAAATGGAGGTGGTGCGTGATTCCAAAGATAATTGCATCATTGTTTGTTCGATAGAAAACTTTGATCCAATGGGCGTGCATACCGGCGATTCCATTACTGTCGCGCCGGCCCAAACCCTGACCGACAAGGAATATCAGATTTTACGGAATGCTTCTCTGGCAGTGCTGCGGGAAATTGGCGTGGATACCGGTGGTTCCAATGTGCAATTCGCCATTAATCCTGAAGATGGCCGGTTAATCGTTATCGAAATGAATCCCAGGGTGTCGCGATCCTCCGCTTTGGCTTCCAAAGCCACCGGTTTTCCGATTGCCAAGGTTGCCGCCAAGCTGGCGGTAGGCTACTCACTTGATGAATTGAAAAACGAAATTACCGGCGGCGCAACTCCGGCATCTTTTGAGCCCAGTATAGACTATGTGGTAACCAAAGTTCCGCGCTTTGCTTTTGAAAAATTTCCGCAAGCCAATGACAGGCTGACCACCCAAATGAAATCGGTTGGTGAAGTTATGGCTATTGGCCGCACCTTTCAGGAATCCTTGCAAAAGGCCTTGCGCGGTTTGGAAGTCGGCGTCGACGGCCTGGATGAAATTGTAGATTTGAGTGATGCAAATTGCCAGGACATTATTCTTCGGGAATTACGTTATCCGGGACCGCAACGTTTGTGGTATCTGGCAGATGCATTTCGTAGCGGCTTGAGCTTTCAGGAAATACATCAGGCGTCCAGAATTGACCCCTGGTTTATGGCGCAGGTTGAGGATTTGATTGTCACTGAAAACACCTTGAACAGCAAAACCCTGGTCACCCTTAGCGCCGATGAAATATACGCACTGAAGCGTAAAGGCTTTTCTGACGCCAGACTAGCAAAACTGCTGGAAGCCAAAGAATCCGAAGTACGCAATATCAGACATAAACATGGCATCCGTCCGGTCTATAAGCGTATCGATTCCTGTGCCGCCGAATTTGCTTCCACCACTACTTATTTGTATTCCACTTACGAACAGGAATGTGAATCTTTACCGTCAGACAGGGAAAAAATTCTTATTCTGGGTGGCGGCCCGAATCGTATCGGTCAAGGCATTGAGTTTGATTATTGCTGTGTTCATGCTGCATTGGCTTTGCGCGAAGATGGTTACGAAACCATTATGATCAACTGTAATCCTGAAACGGTTTCTACCGATTTTGACACTTCCGACCGTCTGTATTTTGAACCGTTGACACTGGAAGATGTGCTGGAGATTATCCAGTTGGAAAAACCTAAAGGTGTGATTGTTCAATACGGTGGGCAAACACCGTTAAAATTGGCCAGAGCCCTTGAGGCGGCGGGTGCGCCGATCATCGGCACTTCACCGGACTCCATTGATTTGGCGGAAGACCGGGAACGTTTTCAAAAATTGCTGGAAAAGCTGAATTTGCTGCAACCGCCTAACGCTACAGCCCGGTCAGTTGAGCAAGCGGTTATTTCGGCCAAACAGCTTGGCTATCCGTTGGTGGTTCGGCCGTCTTATGTTTTGGGTGGCCGGGCGATGGAAATTGTCTTTAATGAAGAAGGTTTGCGCCGTTACATGAAAGAGGCTGTCAGCGTTTCCAACGATTCGCCTGTATTGCTGGACCGGTTTCTGGACGATGCTGTGGAAATGGATGTTGATGCTATTTATGATGGCGAAAGCCTATTGATAGGCGGTTTGATGGAACATATTGAACAGGCCGGGGTGCATTCCGGAGATTCCGCCTGTTCTCTGCCGCCTTACGAGTTGGCTTTGCCCATTCAAAACCAACTACGTGAGCAAGTGGCGATGATGGCTAAAGCATTGGGAGTATGCGGCCTGATGAATACCCAGTTTGCCATCCAAGGTGAAACTATCTATGTTTTGGAGGTAAATCCCCGCGCCTCCAGAACCGCGCCATTTGTTTCCAAAGCTACCGGTTACCCGCTAGCGAAAATTGCCGCGCGCTGTATGGTTGGTAAGACTCTGAAGGCTCAAGGCATAACTGAAGAACGCATTCCTAGTTATTATTCTGTCAAAGAAGCGGTGTTTCCGTTTATTAAATTTCCGGGAGTTGATCCATTGCTGGGACCGGAAATGAAATCTACCGGTGAGGTCATGGGCGTAGGTAAAACCTTCGGCGAGGCTTTTGCAAAATCGCAACGGGCTGCGGGTATTGATTTGAATCATAGCGGTAAGGTGTTGATCAGTATTCGGGATGCCGACAAGCCCAAGTTGCCGGAATTGGCCAAGATGCTAATAGATAAAAATTATGAAATTGTGGCTACGCGCGGCACCGCCAGATTTCTGAAGCAACAGGGTTTGCCGTGTCAGGAAGTTTTCAAGGTAAATGAAGGCCGGCCGCATACGGTTGATATGATCAAAAACGGTGAAATTCATCTTGTGATCAATACTACGGACGGAGTGAAGGCCGTAGCTGATTCGTTTACCATGCGCAGAGAAGCACTGCAGCGCAAGGTAACTTATTACACGACTCTGGCGGGGGCCAGAGCCGCCTGTTATGCACTGGGTGAATTATCTGCCGGTGATGTCAATTGTTTACAGGATTTGCATAAGACTTTTCAGGAAGTCGATAAACAATAATTTATCCGTTTGTCAGTCTGGTTGTTAACTTTGGCGGCACAACGGGTAAAGCTTCGTACGGAATATGGCTTGTCGATGTTCCGTATTTCTCTTTGGAGACAAGTTTTAGAGTAGAATAATGCATAAACGGCAAAATGCTTTTTAAAATAATTTCCTGAATTTGGGTGAGCCAAACAGACGCTTTTTTGGTGTTTCACTTATCCGTTGCCTTGAGTCTAAAAACCTACCGTATGATCAAAACTTTCGCTTAGCAGAAGGAAAGTGCGGTAGTCATTAAAA
>CAVUMJ010000350.1:0-4018 GCA_963741375.1 uncultured Pseudomonadota bacterium | reverse complement strand
TAAACGAATCCGCTTAATATGTTTGTGATTTCTGATATGCAAGGAGATATCAATGTTTCTGAGCAAACTCTCGTTTTTATTCTCCAGGCGCCGGTAAACCCATAACTTCAATCCATCTTCAATAAAAACCCAGAACAGACAATAAGCCCAGATTATTCCTATATATTCCCAGGGAATGGCGGTGACAAACCAGCCAAACCGTGCGATGAATGCAGCAAATATTTGAGTGCCTATAATTGAGAAAAACAACAATGGCGACGGAAATGGCCGGGTAAGAAAAGACTGTCGTGTACGGGCCACAAACAATGTCAGATGGCCCGCGACCACAAGCTTTAGAAAAATAATGGTTTGCAGCTCCGCAAGGCTGACATGGTATTCATTTTTAGCCAAAATCAACAATAAAAAGGTTTCCATGACTCCTACGACGCCCAGCGTAGTTGCGACGGTCAACACTTTGCGCATATCCCAACGTACCGGCGTCGGCGATAGCCAGGTGTTGTCATTAGCGATAGTTAAAATCGGCAGATCGTTCAGTAAGGCCAGTAGGATGATCATCACGGCGGTAATCGGATAAAAGTTGTAGATCAATATCGCCGAGACCATGAATAACATAATGCGGATGGTTTCCGTGATCCGATAGATCGCATAGGCATTCATACGTTCGAAAATACGCCGTGCTTCTTCAATTGCATGAATGATGACGCCCAGACCGGTATCGGTTAGAACCAGATCAGCCGCCGCCCGTGCAGCATCCGTCGCGCCTGATACCGCAATTCCCACATCCGCTTGTTTTAAAGCCGGTGCATCATTGACGCCGTCTCCGGTCATGCCAACCAAATGATTATTGGCTTGCAGGTCTTTTACCAGCCAATATTTATGTTCCGGAAACACTTGTGCAAAGCCATCGGCGCGTTCTGCACACATGGCGACATTATGAATGATGTCTTCGTTATCTTTTGCTTTGATAATTTGATCTGCCAGCAGAATGTTTTGTCCCAAGCCCAATTCGCCGGCAATCTGTTTGGCGATGGCGATATTATCGCCGGTGACCATTTTGATATCGACACCGTGCTCTTTGGCTTCTTTGATAGTTTCAGCAGCATCTTCACGCGGTGGGTCAAATAGGGGCAGAATGCCTAAAAACTTCCAGCGTCCAGCTTCATCTGTTTTTGCAACACCCAAGGCACGATACCCTTTGATGGCAAATTCATTGACTGTTTGTTCCGCTTGTTTCTGCATTGAATCGTCCGGTTTACATAAATCCAATACGACCTGCGGCGCCCCTTTACTGACTTTAAATACATCACCTGACAAACTTTTAATGTCCGCTTCGCACCGTTTTTGTATCGGATCAAAAGGCGTGAAATGTTGTGTTTGAAAAGACTGGAGCGCTTTTTCATCGTTGAATTGCTGCAAAATGGCGCTATCAATCGCGTCGGGGGTTTCCGGGTCAGAGGCCAACGCCGCCGTCTGAATAAGCCTGTATTTATCCGTACCGTTAAACATGACCGGCTCACCCATGGTCAATTTATTCTGAGTCAAGGTGCCGGTTTTATCAGAACACAGAATGTCCATACCGGCCAGTTCTTCGATGGACTCCAGCCGGGATACGATGGCTTTTAATTGAGCCAGTTTGATAGCGCCAACCGCCATGGTCACAGACAAGACTGCCGGCAAGGCGACCGGTATGGACGCCACTGTCAGAATCAGCGCAAATTGCACCAATTCCATAACAGGCAAGTGCCGCTCCAAGCCAACCAGGACCAATATCACCACCAGTATCAAACTGATGAAAATCAGATAATCGCCGATGTTGATCACGGCTTTCTTAAAATGCGATACACTTCCCGCAGTATTGACTAGCTTTGCAGTTTTACCAAAATAAGTATTAGTGCCGGTACTAGTGACTACACCGGTCATTTCGCCTTGCTTGGCGACAGAACTGGAATAAATCAAATCCCCTACGCGCTTGTCTATGGGTAAGGATTCTCCAGTCAATGCCGATTGATCGATGCTGAGATAATCGCCTTCCAGCAAGGCAATATCGGCGGGCACTACATCACCCAACCGGATTTTAACCTTATCGCCGGGAACCAATTGATCAGCATCAATACTAGTCCATTGATTATCCCGTAATACCCGAGCTTTTAACGCCAGATTCTTTTTTAATTGTTCGATGGCGTTGCCGGCCTGATACTCTTGCCAGAATCCCACGATGGCGTTAAAAAAAAGTAAAATTAGAATGATAACCATATCCTCGGTATTTCGAACCACAGCCGACAGTATGGCCGCTGCTTCAATCATCCAGGCAATTGGCCCCCAAAAATAAGACAAAAATTTGATGAGTGGACTTTTTCGCTTTTCCTGAATGGTATTGACACCATAGAAAGTCAATCGCGATTGGGCTTCTTCAGTGGAAAGACCGTTTAAACTGCATTCCAGGTATTTTAAGAGAGCGTCAGACTCCAATTTTCCGACTTTTTCGGCATCCAGCGGTGGCGGGAATTTTCGGGTATTATTTTCCATGATGAATCCCCCTTTGAATTAGTCAATTTCAATTCAGTAAATCATAAAATTCACAATGCGCTTGCTACAAGAAAAACATAACAAGCGATTTGAGACAACATTGAACGGCGGCTATGGGGATTTACCTGCCATATGCATAGTGGCCCCGGATTCTGTGTTCCCGCCTATAGGCCGTTGGCGTAACTGCAAACTGAGACTATCCTCGATATCAAGCTTCTTCGGCAGTAGAATCAGGTGTGGAAAACAGTGTATGGCTCATAGTCATGATCACTAGTTCTATTATATCTGCGGCCTGCATTTTTTCCATAATGCGTGCTCGATGAACATCAACGGTTCGATAACTGATATCTAATTTTTTGCCGACCTGTTTGTTACTATGGCTATTGCAGATAAGCTTTAATACTTGTTTTTCTCTGGCGGTTAAGCTATTAAAGCAAGCCATTATTTTGTTGTTTTCAGTCTGCCATTTTCTGAACTTTAAGTCTTTTGCCAACGCTTCATGGATACGTTCCATCAACAGATTAGCATCGTAAGGTTTTTTAATAAAATCCACAGCACCGGCCTTGAATGCTTTTACCGATTCAGGAACTTCGGCGTCGCCGCTGACAAAGATAATAGGAATTAAAAAATTTCTTTTGGACAATTCTTCCTGTAGCTCCAATCCCCCCATAATCGGCATTCTGACATCAAGTAGTAAACAGCCTGGCTGTTCTGGAGAATAGCAGTTTAGGAAACTTGCCGCACTATCAAAACTAGCGGTTTTTAAGCCGTTGGATTGAATCAATAATGTTAAGGAATCCAATATAGCCGGATCATCATCAACGACATAGACAGTAGAGTTCATCATGCGGAGTTATCCGTTGTTATATGTTGAGGAAGCGTGAAATAAAAAGTGCTGCCTTTTCCTGGTTTGCTATTGAAATAAAGCGTTCCGCCATGCTCTTCAATCAGCGAACGGCTAATTGAAAGCCCCATTCCCATGCCTTCTTCTTTAGTTGTGTAGAAAGGCATTAATATTTTTAGTTGCTGATCTTTATCTATACCGGCTCCGTTATCCTTTACCCTGACCTGTATACAATCATTTGCGGTTAATAACGAATGAATGCTTATCTGACGCATCAGTGGATTATTGTCCTGAGTTTTCAGCGCATCTATGCTATTGCGTATCAGGTTGATGAGAACCTGTTCAATTTGAATATAATCGGCTGTGATGGCAGGCAGACCATTTTCCAGTACAAATGTTAAGGTGATGTTGTTTTGTTTAATCTCGTCATTACATAAACTGGCGGCATCATGTATCAAAGTGTTGATATCTACCGTCGCGCGTTGTTTTGGGCTGGTTTTGATAAATTCCCGCATTCTATGAATAATCTGCCCTGCTCTTACCGCCTGTTGCTGGGTTTTTTGTAAAATATCCTTAAGGATTTGCGAATCATGTTTTTCCGAATTAAGCAGATTCACACTGGCTTGAGTGTAACAGCTGATCGCCGCT
>CAVUMJ010000349.1:0-8918 GCA_963741375.1 uncultured Pseudomonadota bacterium | reverse complement strand
ACTTGGGGCTGGCGCTACTGCTCATGACAGTATTGGCGCATATTAATCCGCGCCGATTCCAAAGTTTTTCAGTTATACTGTTTACTGTTTGCATATTTTTATTGCTGGCTGTCATGGTAATGGGCCAAATCGGCAAAGGCGCTCAGCGCTGGCTTGACTTAGGAGTATTTCGTTTTCAACCTTCCGAACTGACCAAAATCAGTGCGCCGATGATGATAGCCTGGTATTTGTCCGAACACCCGTTGCCGCCAAAATTCAAACACATTGCCATTGCCGGCGGACTATTAATTTTGCCTGTTTTACTCATTGCCAAACAGCCCGATCTGGGTACCGCGCTGCTGGTTGCCAGCTCCGGCTCCGCTGTGCTTTTCTTCGCAGGCATGTCATGGTGGGTTATGCTGGGCAGCCTGACCATATTTGCCGGATTAACACCGGTCATATGGCATTTTATGCGGGAATACCAGCGTAACCGGGTTTTAACTTTTATTAATCCGGAAGCCGATCCCATGGGCGCCGGATATCACATTATCCAGTCCAAAATCGCCATCGGTTCCGGAGGCGTTAATGGCAAAGGCTGGCTGGGCAGCAGCCAGGCGGAACTGGACTTTTTACCGGAAAGCTCGACGGATTTTATATTTGCGGTATTTGCGGAAGAATTCGGATTATTTGGTTGTGTTGGACTTTTAATACTATATTTACTCATAATTAGCCGCTGTTTTTATATCGCCGTGCAGGCCCAGGATACCTATTGCCGGCTTTTAGCGGGCAGCCTTACATTTACATTTTTTGTTTATGTTTTCGTTAATATCGGCATGGTTATCGGCATACTTCCCGTGGTAGGCGTCCCCTTACCTATGATAAGTTATGGCGGAACATCCATGGTGACTTTAATGGCAGGTTTTGGCATATTGATGTCTATCCACACTCATCGCAAACTGTTACCCGTTTAACCCTGACCTTATGAAATACAAACCGTTTCAACTCTTGTGTTTTTTGACCTTATTTTTACTGCCTGCACATTCCGTATTTGCAGACGTGCCCAATAATAAGGTTTTTAATCAATTTATCAGCAGAATGGTCAATTATCATCACTTTGATGAAGCCGCGCTTAGAAAAAAATTTAAATCCGTGAAAATTCAACAGCCGATATTGGAAGCAATCGCCAAACCGGCTGAAGATAAACCCTGGCATCAATACCGGGAAATTTTCCTGACGGAACAGCGTATCGAAGGCGGTGTAGAATTCTGGCGTAAGAACGAAAAAACTCTGGAAGCCGTAGAAAACAAATATAAAATCCCGGCTGAATATATTGTCGCCATCATTGGCGTGGAAACCAACTATGGCGACCAGCTTGGCAAATACCGGGTGATAGACGCGCTATCCACACTGGCTTTTGCTTACCCGCCAAGAAGCCGTTATTTTCAAAAAGAATTGGAAAGTTTTCTGGTGCTCACCAGAAAAGAACATATCAACCCGCTAACTCCGATGGGTTCATACGCCGGAGCAATGGGTTTGCCTCAATTCATGCCCAGCAGTTTTAAAAATTTTGCAGTCGATTTCGATCTGGATCGTAAACGCGACATCTGGAAAAGCCAGCCGGACGCCATTGCCAGCGTCGGCAAATATTTAGCGCATCATAAATGGCAGGCAGGCGGAGCCATTGCCTTCCCCGTCAAAGCCTCCGGCGATGCTTATCAGGAAGCGCTGGACGACAATTTGAAACCTGACGTCACAGTTGAAAAACTGCGTAGCATGCAAGTCAGCGTTCCATCCCAGCTAAAAAACTCTGAAATGGTTAAACTGCTGAGCTTCCAACAAACTTCAGGTCAGGATTTATGGGTGACATTGCATAATTTTTACGTGATAACCCGGTACAACAACAGCCCTTTATACGCTATGGCTGTTTATCAGCTTAGCCAATCCATTGCCGACAGGAAAAAGTCTTTGCATTCACCCGCAGAATTGCAGAAATGACCAGTAAATGCAAAAGGAATTAAGACAACTTGACGCGGCAACCATTAGATCTGCTTGCAGTAACAGCAGTTATGTACATGGCCAGACTTATTTTCACGGCAAAAGGATCACTGAATTCCATCTGGAAATAGACCAGCCCAACGTCATTTCTATCAGTTCAAAGGTTAAAGGCTCTCATTCCAAGCCCTATAAACAGCAAATTTTATTAAAATGGCAGGATGACTCTTTGCATGTCGCCATAGAAGGACGCTGTTCATGCCCTATCGGTTATAACTGTAAACATGTGGCCGCAGTCTGTCTGGATTATCAAAAACGCTTGTCCAACCAGTTTTCCGCAGATGAAAACAATATTTGCTTTAACTGGCTGGAAAGCCTGGATGAAAGCCAGTCCGAGGCTGCCGATCAAGACAAAGATTTTCTAGCCTATATTTTAAAGCCGCAGATTCGCGGTAATAAGCCGGACGTTTCAATCGAATTTCTGGTCACCAAACAAAAAAAATCCGGCGGTCTGAATAAAGGCAGAGTCTGCTACCTTAGCAGTTTACACAACAGTTTTGCCTACGGTTATAAACCGCCCGGTTACTTGCAAACCCAAGATCTGGAAATTATTAAACTGCTGTATAGCCAACCTAATCCTCACATGAATTTGCCGTTGCTAAGAGCGTGGAACGGCGGATTGGCGATGACTAACATGCTTAACAGCGGTCGGCTTTTCTGGCGCAGCCTTGCAAATCCGCTGGCGGCTGGAGAAAAACGCGGCCTGGATTTGGCTTGGAAAACCGATGTGTTAGGCGATTACCACCTGACAGTACAAACCCAGCCTGTCTCCATTTTGCTGCAAACCGATCCACCTTATTATGTGGACGGCGATCAATTACTGGTTGGCCGGGTGGACAGCCAGCACTTTACCTCTCAGCAACTTAGAAAAATTTGCACCGCGCCGCCGGTACCGGCTCAACAGGCTGAAAAATTCAGTCAGCGGCTGATTTTAGAGTTTCCGCATTTAAAGCTGCCCTCGCCTAAAGCCATCGAAATCCATGAAATCAGAAATCTGCCTGCTCAACCCAGATTAAAACTACAAGGGATTGTTGATAACAATCGCTCAGTGACCCATCAACTGACTCTCAGCTTTGCTTATGGCCCGCACCACCTACTGGCGCATCCTCATCAGGAGGATTATGCCCTAATCCACAGTTCAAGCGGCTATTTACGAATTTTCCGCGATCTGCAATTTGAGCAAACCTGTATCGATGAAATTTGCAAGCTAGGGTTTGTTTCTGCAGACGAGCTGCCATCAACTGAACTTATATTCGTCGCCACCGGTAAAAAAGACTTTGTCGATTTTATGGTGTGGCAGGATTTCCTTGAAGAAGGTTTGCCTGCGCTTCAGGAAGCCGGCTGGCTAATAGAAACCGACAGTAGTTTTAAATTGAATTTTTTTAATGCTTCAGCCTGGGAAGCGGAAATAGAAGAAAATTCCAACGCCTGGTTCGAGATGCGTTTTAACATTGAAATTCAGGGCCGGTCTTTGCCACTGCTGCCGTTGATTATGCCAGCCCTGGAAAACTACGATCTGCAAAATCTGCCAAAAACCTTAACAGTGCCGATTAGCGAATACGATTATTTAACGCTGCCCTGCGAAAAGCTCAAGCCGTTTTTAAAAGTACTCTATGAAATATTCGGCAGCTTTGCCGTCAATGAAACCGGCGCAATCAAATTATCGAAATTCGACGCAGCAGGTTTAGCGGAACTGGAAACCCACAGCTACGGACTTTTTGCCATGAAAGGCGGTAAAAGCATCCTGGAGCTGGGCCGCAAGATTCAAAACTTTAAGGGCATAGAAAGCGTCAGAATCCCGGACAATCTGCACGCCACGCTAAGAAACTATCAGTTACACGGCCTAAACTGGATGCAGTTTCTCAGGGAATATCAGTTTAGCGGCATTCTGGCCGACGACATGGGCCTGGGTAAAACCTTGCAAACCTTAAGCCACTTGCTACTGGAAAAACAAAGCGGCAGAATGACTCTGCCCTGCCTGATTGTCGCTCCAACCAGTTTAATGAGCAACTGGCGGCGGGAAGCCAACCGCTTTACGCCTGATTTAAAAGTTTTGGTGCTGCAAGGCTCTGACCGCAAACACCAGTTTGATAAAATTCCGGATCACGATCTGATCTTAACCACTTATCCGCTGCTGACCCGTGACGACGAATTCCTGATCAATCAAGCTTACTACTACCTGATTCTGGATGAAGCCCAAATAGTCAAGAACCCCAAAGCCAAAGCCGCTAAAACGGTGCGTCACATTAAAACTCAGCATCGCTTATGCCTGACCGGCACCCCCATGGAAAATCATCTTGGCGAGTTATGGGCGCAATTCGATTTCCTCATGCCGGGTTTTCTGGGAGACAACGCTGCGTTTAAACGCAATTATCAAAGACCGATAGAAATCCATGGCGACGATGACCAGCGCCGGCGGCTCAGCAAGCGCATTGCCCCATTCATGCTGCGCCGCAGCAAACAGCAGGTAGCCGAGGAATTACCCTTAAAAACCGAAATTATCCGGGCTGTCGCCCTTGGCCCCAAACAAGCCATGCTTTATGAAAGCATCAGGCTGACTATGGAGCGCAAAGTCCAGCAAGCCATTGCCGAAAAAGGTTTGTCGCGCAGTCATATCACCATTCTGGATGCGCTGTTAAAATTGCGCCAAGCCTGCTGCGACCCCAGAACCCTGCCCTTGCATGAAGCTCAAAAACTTAAGGATTCCGCCAAGCTGGCCCTGCTAATGGAAATGTTGCCGGAATTATTGGAAGAAGGCAGGCGAATTTTGGTATTTTCTCAGTTCACCAGGATGATAGCGCTGATAGAAAACGAATTAAACGCCAAACAAATCCTCTACGCCAAATTGACCGGCCAGACCCGTAACCGCGATGAAGCCATTGATCAATTTAAATCCGGCGCCGCCAATGTATTTTTGATCAGCCTGAAAGCCGGTGGCGTAGGCTTGAACTTAACCGAGGCGGACACCGTTATTGTCTACGACCCTTGGTGGAATCCTGCGGTGGAAAATCAGGCGGCTGACCGGGCGCATCGGATAGGCCAGGACAAACCGGTTTTTGTTTACAAGCTGATCACCGAAAACACTGTGGAAGAAAAAATATTGGAGATGCAGCTAAGAAAAAGCGCTCTGGCGCAATCCATCTATCAAGGCGACCAGCCGGAAGACGCCACGCTAAACTTGACCACTGAAGATCTGGCAGCTTTATTTGAACCACTATAATCGATAGCAATACACATGAACACTGAATACAACTCGGCCGATATCGAGGTGTTAAGCGGCCTGGACCCGGTCAGAAAACGCCCCGGCATGTATACCGACACCACCCGCCCCAATCATCTGGTTCAGGAAGTGGTGGACAATAGCGTTGACGAAGCCCTGGCCGGATTTGCCAGCGTCATAGATGTCAATCTATTCAAGGACGGCTCTATTTCGGTTTCCGACAATGGCCGCGGCATGCCGGTAGATATTCATCCTGAGCAAGGCATACCCGGTGTGGAAGTGATATTGACCCAATTACACGCCGGCGGCAAGTTCTCCAACAAAAACTATCAGTTCTCCGGCGGTTTGCACGGCGTGGGCGTATCCGTGGTCAATGCCCTGTCGGAACGCCTGGAAGTGGAAGTCAAACGCGGCGGCGGTGTTTACCACATGCGCTTTGCAGGCGGCGACAAAGTCAGCGATTTACTGCAAACCGGCACGGTGGGCAAGCAAAACACCGGAACTCGGGTGCATTTTTGGCCGGACGGCAAATACTTTGACTCTAACCGGGTATCGTTAAGCAAACTCAAACATGTTTTGCGCGCCAAAGCAGTGTTATGCCCGGGTTTAAAAATCACTTTGTATTCCGAAGCCACCGATGAAAAACAGGAATGGTATTATCAAAACGGTTTACAGGAGTATTTGCTGGATCAGGTCGGCGAAGTGGAAATCTTTCCGCCAACGCCGTTTATGGCCGCCATGTCCGCCAGCCACGAAGCTGTGGAATGGGGATTGTTATGGACTATGGACAGCCTGCCGGAATCCATTACCGAAAGCTATGTCAATTTAGTCCCCACCGCCCAAGGCGGCACCCATGTCAACGGCTTGCGGACCGGATTGACGGAAGCCATCAGAGAATTTTGCGACTTCCGCAACCTGCTGCCGCGCGGGGTTAAAATTGCCCCGGAAGATGTCTGGGAAAACTGTCAGTATGTGTTATCGGTCAAACTGGAAGACCCGCAATTCTCCGGCCAAACCAAGGAAAGGCTTAGCTCGCGGGAATGTGTGGCGTTCGTCTCCGGCGTGGCGAAAGATAGTTTTAGCCTGTGGCTGAATCAGCATCCGCAGGAAGGTGAAAAAATTGCCGAAATCATTTTACTCAGCGCCCAAAAGCGTTTGAAAGCCAATAAAAAGATTATCCGCAAAAGAATCACCAGCGGCCCTGCCCTGCCCGGCAAACTGGCCGATTGCTCCGCGCAGGATATCAACCGCACGGAATTGTTCCTGGTGGAAGGCGACTCCGCCGGCGGCTCTGCAAAACAAGCACGCGACCGGGAGTTTCAAGCCATCATGCCCTTACGCGGTAAAATCTTAAATACCTGGGAAGTGGAGTCAGCCGAAGTCATGTCCTCTTTGGAAGTGCATGATATAGCCGTAGCGCTGGGCATAGAACCGGACAGCGACGATTTGCAAAATCTGCGCTACGGAAAAATCTGCATCCTGGCGGATGCCGATTCCGACGGCAACCATATCGCCACCTTGATCTGCGCCTTGTTTTACCGGCATTTTATTGCCCTGGTCAGAGCCGGACACGTCTTTGTAGCCATGCCGCCGCTGTACCGGATTGATGTGGGCAAAAGAGTATTTTACGCGCTGGATGAATCTGAACGCCAGGGCGTTTTAGCCAGGATAGAAGCTGAAAAACTATCCGGCAAAATCAATATTCAACGGTTTAAAGGCCTGGGTGAGATGAACCCCTCGCAACTGCGGGAGACCACCATGAACCCGGACACCAGGCGCTTGGTGCAACTTACCGTTCTGGAAAGCGACGACACCCACGAACAGCTGGACTTGCTGCTGGCTAAAAAAAGAGCGCCTGATCGAAAAAGCTGGCTGGAAACTAAGGGCAATTTGGCGGTGCTTTAACCCGGAGAGGCTTGGAATTTTGTAACTCAATCTCAAAACCTTGATGCAACTACGCGGAATTGAGCTTATTAATTGCTAATTTCTTGTACCTCATTTCCATCAATACAGACATTTTGTGTAAAAGAAATTGAATAAAACTTACCCCCGGTTTTTTCGCATTCAACTTGCATTTTATGATACCTTTCTCTCATCCATAGTACAGTAGCGCAGATGAGAATAGCTAATATTATAGCGATCAGAGTATGTTGGTGTTTTTGAGTTATCATTTTGCGCCAATCCATTTTCAATGACTTTTAGGATTGTACTCCTACCTACATCAAGTTAGTCTCCTCTTATCCAAATTTTGGATTATGTGATTCTTATTTTTTCAATGTCGTTAGCCGAGTAGGATACGGTGAGGCACGAACCACATCTTCCGCGCAACAAGCGACATTCTTAATAATGACCGAATACCGAAGAATTTACATCCGTAGCGCAACTTGGTTCTTTACCGTAAATTTGGCAGAACGTAAAGGAAACAAGCTTTTATTGGGAAACATCGAATTATTGCGGGCTTCTTTCATTAAAGTCCAGCAATCTCATCCATTTAAAATCATAGCAATTGTCATTTTAGCCTCGCTACATTTGATTGTAGTGGATTGGGAAGCTTTGAAAGCTCGACCGCGTATTTAGCAGTAGACCTTAGTCGGTTAAACTTGAGTTAAGGCTGCTCTCACCCAAAAACGATATATGGTCGCAACTCATCTCGATTAAGTAAAATGATTTGCTGACAAATCGCTTTGCGCTCCAAATCATCATCTCCTATTCGCATTGACAGTAAAAAATAAGATAATAATGCAGCTCTGACTTGAGTGGAATATCGGCCATTTTCCATTGCATAATCTCGCTCTATGGCCAATTTTTGCGATGGGCTCAAGCCGGGATGAGGTCCAATTTCCACGGTTAACCATTTATCCCATAACTCGTCTTTTGGTATGGGTAATACAGGCTTGCCAAGTAAATTGGCATTGCCTACCCTTAAAGTATTAGGTGGCATTGACAAACCCTCTGCCAGTAATGGTGTGATTTTTAACGAGAACTATCCAAAAGTTGCTAAAACTTATATCGAACAAGAAGGTTTTAATGAATTAGCAAAACGCTATGCTATTAATATTGCAAATGGTCGTTATTTATGGCGTAACCGTGTTGGCGCAGAAAAAGTAGAAATTATTGTTGATACTGGCGACGGCGATAAATTTACCTTTAATGCAAAAGAGTTTTCGTTAAATAATTTTGAGACAACCAATCATGACGTGCAAAAACTGGCAGGCATCTTTCCGATTATGTGCATTGCACGAGTATTCGCCAAATACCGGAAAAAATCATTGGTTATGCAAATTATCAACGAGTACAACCAAAAACCAATAAAGAACGATTGGCAAGGCGATTTGCAAAACGACACTTGATAAGTTATGACACGGCTTTAGATAGATATATGGACATGTCACCTAAACCAATATCAATGCCTTTTATTCGTCTTAAAAGCTTAAGCGGTGGGAATACGTTTTGTTTGTGGATAAATAAAACAATGGTACCTGAATTGTCGGAAATTAAATTTAGTACTTATGGTTTAAGTGCAATTAACTCAGTACCGGAGTTTTAACCCTTTTTTTTGCGCTCTTTAACAATTTGAATTAAATCAGCCATTTATATTTATTGGTTAATAGGAAGGTTCAATTCGCCTTAACTACCTTAAAACTATGATATAAATGGCTTTCCTTTT
>CAVUMJ010000348.1:0-7140 GCA_963741375.1 uncultured Pseudomonadota bacterium | reverse complement strand
TAGTTGTTGTTGAGGTTGTCTTTGCCGTTGTGGTTGCGGTGCTGCACGATGCCATGACCAGAGAAAGGGCAACCAGGCCGGTGGTGAGCAGCATACGCCAATGGATTTTGTTGGGTAACCAGTTTTTCAATGTTTCTCCTTTTTTTGTCGTATGCTTGTTGAAAAGCCTAAATTTCGTTATTGGTTCCTTTAACAGATATAGTTTTTTTAATTCGGGTCAACATTTTTCGGTAGGAACCAGAATAATAGCAAGCATACTTGACAATATCGTAATTACTACTTTACAATTGGCCGCATACAGTTGTCAAGTATAGACAGCATTCTGGCATCTTGTTTCTCGGGTTAAATTTTACTTACAAAATGGGCAAAGGGGATAATTACATTTGGCGCATTTTAGACACAGACCGCCGTGACCGAGTTTGCGTGTTTCCGCAAATGTAAGTTCTTCACCCGTTAAAACAATAGGGAACAGTACGTCAAATGCGGTTGAGGGTGCATGCAGGACACAGGCCGGGACACCAAGTATATGAACATTACCTGATTTTGCATACAAGAACATCGCCCCGGGCAGAACGGGCAGGCCGTAAAAGCGCACTTCTGCTCCGGATTTCCGGATTCCTTCAGGGGTGACATCATCCGGGTCAACCGACATGCCGCTGCAACAGAGAATCACTTCACTGCCCTTTGCCTTAAAAGTCTGAATGGTGCGCGCGATTATATCGGGGTCATCAGGTACAATCGTTTCGTTGTTCACGGTGCAACCGAGGGCCTCTATTTTCTTGTGCAGAATCGGAGAAAAGCCATCCTTAATCCGCCCTTTAAAAACCTCATTGCCGGTGACGATCAAACCGATTTTTTTAAGCTTCATTGGAGCTCAAAGTAATAACCGGTTGGTTCTTGCTGGCGATTTGTTCCATTTTGGTTAATTTATCTTCAGATGTAAATAACTGAATAATACGTGTCCCGGCGACAGTCTTGCCTTTTTTACAGACCGTGTTATTGTGGACTGTGGCAATGATAATATCACCAAGTAAATTTATTTCATCAAGAGCAGGAACATTTATCTTGATAAGGCCGGCAGAAGTTGTTTTCAGGTTGACTCGCCCCTCGCTAGGAAGTGAGTGTGTTAAACCTTGACCCATTATCGCTTTAGCGATACGAAGGCAGCTTCCTCTTCGTGGATTTGCCCCTCAGCAAGCTTCAGCACAAATACATGCTCTTTACCGATGCTGAGTAATTCGGGAATATCAGCTTTTGTAATAATGTAACCGCGCCGGAAAGCCGGGCCTTTAAAACCTCCGGGCACCACTTTGGTTAAATCATGGGCAAGCGCCATTCCAATGGCTTCTTCTACTTTGACTTTTTTAATCATTTTGCACCTTATAATGTTCGCGTTTTAAAAATCAAGAAAATAAGAGCCAGGGGGGAATTTAAGTCAGCCTACCAAATACAAGTTAAAATTTTTGGATTCTCTATCGTTTTCGAGATTGCATTCACAGTTCAGATGAAAATTCGAGCATCCTATTTCATTGTACCAACAGGTTAGCTTTCGGCGCAAGCTTCGTGCCTATCTCTTTTTTCGATCATTAAGAGCGTATAGGATTAGTCCAATGTTTAGCCGCCGCCGATAACAGTGAGGATGGTGATCTCATCATTATCATTAACTTTCCGGTTTAACTCATCGGGAAAGCAGATTCTTGATTGATATAGATTTCAAGGAACGAATGCACCTGGCCTTCTTCATCGATACATTCCCGTTTAAATCCGGGGTACCTGCGGTCAATATCTTCGATCACTTCTTTAATCGTGTGGCCATTTGCCTCAAGGGAATCATTTTTATTTACAACATCGCGGAAATATGGAGTGAGATTTACTTTAACGCTCATTCTCTAGCCTCCTAGCGGAAAGTTTGACGATTACCAAACTGCAAAATTCTATAACATTAATTATAGCTGGAATGTAGACAAGGATATAGTCTTGCCGGTGCAGTTCTTTTTTGGTGCAGACCCCATGATAAACGATAATTTTTTCGAATAAAGAAGAGGGAGTCGTAGAGACTCCCTCTTCTGACGCCTGTTTTTATGTTCCTATGCCACAGTTACGGTGCGGTAGTCGTCACCGGTGTGACGTTGTGTATTATTTCCCATATCGCTATTATCTTGTCTTCCTGTGTCTGGCTAATTTTATTATTTGCGACAGCCTTGTCCAGGTAGGTTTTAACATTGTTCTCATTTTGCGCTTTCAGCAAACGTCTTAGAACAAAATTCCAGGCGAATTGTTTGTGATGTGCTGTCCAGAAATCCTGGATTTTAACAGCTTGATCTGCGGTGATTTTACCGGCAGCTTCGGCCTGGGCAATGTAAGCGAATGCTTTTGTTTGATCCTGCACTAACAGCAATCGAATCAGAGCTCCCGGTTTGTTCGCCGGTGTAATTTGAGTAGGATCGGGGGGAGGCGAACTGCTGGCTGCTAACGCCGGCACAGCCAGTGCAAACGATGTAATCACCACCAGGGACACCAACGCAATAATTAGTATTTTTTTCCTAGACATATTTCTCATCTCCTTATAATTTAAGGATATAACTCTAATGTAATGTCAGTATTATCTATACGTAAAAACGATGTAAAATAATCATTAAAGTTTGGCTGTCTGATTTAATCGAGTAATAGTTAATCATTTTAACCTGATTCTTGACTTCGGTTAACAGGCGGATTAGAGTATCTTTACTGTTTAAAATGAAGTTCGTCGCCTAGACATTAAACCGGGTGAAAATACAAACGGGAGGACTTAATATGACAGTGGCTGTTTGGGCCGGAATGTTGACCCCATCACTAACGGACATTTGGATATTGCTACGAGAGCTGCCAGGCTTTTTGACAAGGTAATTATAGGTATCTTCGACACATCCGGGAAACGCATTCTTTTCAGTACCGAGGAAAGAGTAAAAATGGCGAAACAAGCAACCGGGAACATCTCCAATGTCGAAGTGCAGACATTTACCGGTTTGGCGGCGGATTTTGCCAAGTCTGTCGGGGCGCAGACTCTGATTCGGGGATTAAGAATGACTTCTGATTTTGAACGCGAGTTTGAGATCGCGCTGATGACCAAGAAAATGTACCCTGATTTGGAGACGGTCTGCTTAATGACATGCCTGGAGTACCAGTTTGTGACCGCCAGCCTGTTAAAAGAAGTTGCCAGTCTAGGCGCCGATGTAGACAGCATGGCACCGAAAAACGTAGCAAAAGCACTAAAGCAAAAAGCTTTAGAAAAGAAGATAATGCTCTAGAGAGTTTTCACCCTACCCCAGTTGAGCCATTTCTTGCGCGGTCAATTTCCAGCAGGCACCGGTAATGTTTGCGGAGATTTGTTCAGGTTTTGTCGCGCCGGCAATGACCGAACTCACGCTCGAATGTGATAGCAACCAGGCAATAGCTAAATCTCCCACATTACGGTTGTATCCCGCGGCAAATTTTTGCAGCATTTCAAGTTTATCGAAGTTAGCATCAGTTAAGTTCGAGACAAATGCCGGTACCGGAGAATAGAACGGCGATTTTTTCATAGGCGGTGGCACTGTACTCAAGCGGAATCCCTGCGGTGCCGGCTTACCGCGTTGATATTTACCGGTCAGAAAACCATCGGCCAAGGGTGCCCAGGGTACAATACCAATACCATACGCCTGGCAGCATGGAACCAGCTCTGATTCGATGCTGCGGTCAAGGAAATTATAGCGTGATTGTACCGCAACAAATGATGCGAGGTTATTCACTTTTGAAATCCACAATGCTTCACATAATTGCCAGGCAGAGAAATTCGAACAGGCGATGTACCGTACTTTGCCGGCCTGTACCAGGTCATCTAAGGTGCGCAATGTCTCTTCGATAGTAGTAGTTGGGTCGGGCCAATGGACGTAGTAAAGGTCGATATAGTCTATACCGAGGCGCTTCAGGCTGGCATCAATCGCCTGCATGATATGATAGCGTGAGCATCCATACTCATTGGGACCGGGCCGCGGGTAAACCGAACTTGGTCGCGACAATGACCTCTGCGCGTCTGCCTTTGATGGCTTTGCCGACGATTTCTTCGGAACGGCCGCTGCCGTAGATATTCGCCGTATCGATGAAATTAACACCCAGGTCTAAAGCCCGATTAATTACCCATATCGATTCCTGCTCCCCGATCCAGATACCGAAAGACACACCGCCTAAACCGATTTCCGAAACCCTCAGGCCGGATTTTCCCAGCGTCCGATACTTCATTTAGATCTCCTCGCCAGCTTCATTAAATGTGATTACCGAAAAAATTTGTGGTTGAACTTAAAATATTCTGGGCTAACGGAACCGAGCCAATCCACGGAATGGCCGCCGGAATCTCCAGGCCCACCTTGGTGGCAAAGTAGCTCAGTTCGTCCATGGGCAGCAGGTAGCCGGAAAAGCCAAACACCGTGGCAATGCCCAGCAGCGCCATGCCGCTCAGCCAGCCAAACTCGCGCGGCTTGCGGTAGGCCTTCATAAAGAAGACCGAGAACATGTGCACCATGATCGAGAAGATCATCAGGTTGGCGGACCAGGCGTGCGCCGAGCGGATCAGCCAGCCAAAGTGCATCACAAACGTGATCTGCCGTACCGACTCAAACGCCTCGGCGCCCGGCCGGTAGTAGACCAGCAGCAGCACGCCGGTAAAGCACTGCACCAGGAACAGGAACAGCGAGATGCCGCCCCAGTAGTACCAGAAGGATTGCGAGTGCACGGGAACGGTCTTGTGGCGCGCAAACGCAGCCAGTTCGGTGAGTCCCAGGCGCTCATCCACCCAGTCGTAAACGGAAGTTGCAAGAGTCTTCGAAGTCATGCGGCAATCCTTGTTACTGCGCCATGCCTTGTTACTGCGCATTGTTTGAGAAGCTTGTTCACTTACGAGCGCGATACTTCTACGCCGGTGTCATTCACCACCGCTTTGAACAGCTTGAGCGGTTTCGGCGGCGGTCCGCTGACGTTGGCGCCGGTATACGGGTCATACACGCCGCCATGGCAGGCGCAATGGATGCGGTCGGCCTGCGGCTCGTATTGCACCGTGCAGCCCAGATGCGTGCAAACGGCGGTCAGCGAGATCCAGCGCCCGTCCTGGTGATGGATGAGCATGGCCGGCGCGGTGCCGAACTTGAACATCAGCACCGAGCCCAGCGGCAGTTTGTTCGCGTCCTTCAGCGTCACCTCGGTCACGGCGGTGGCGTTCATCGCCATCTCTTCCGGCGAAGCCAGGTAACGGTAGATGGGGTAAGCCATGGCGGCGGCGTAGCACAAGCCTGCCGCGCCGGCCGCGGCCATAAAGAAGCGGCGTGTCGTCTTTTCGCCCGGCTCCTGAGACTCAGGAACAATGTTTTCCAGATTGATCGATTCGCTCATAGCTGTCTCTATGCGGGCGATTAAGCCGCGCCCTCCATCGTTTTCTTTGCGCCCGCCACCACCGACACGAGCCATCCAATCACGCCCAAACCGGCCACAAACAGCACCAGGAAGATGCCGACCACGCCCCAGTTGGTCACCACCGCGCGGTTCCACACGTCGTAGCCCTTGCTCAGCAGCGTCAGGTCGCGCACGCCATCGCGATACACGGTGAAGGCGATCTCCGTCAGCGCGGCCACCAGCACCGCGCCCCAGCTAAGCCAGGGAGAAACGACTTTGCCAAACCCGGCCACCGCGCCCAGCAGAACGGCCACTGCTACCAGCGCCAGCCAGCCGTATCCGGCAAAACCGCTGAAGCGATAGAGCCAATGGCTGCTCAGTCCGGCCTTCACCGCGTCCGGCTGCACGCTGGCCGCCCACACTCCAGCCGCCAAATAGATCACGCCAAACAGCGCCGCCACCTTGCCGCCAACGCCGGCCACAAAGCGGCTTTCCTCCGCGGTAAACGTGCTCCGGCCCGACAGATACACCATCCACAACCCGCCAATCAAAAAGCCGCCAGCCATCATCAGCAGCCAGCGCGGCGTCAGCGTCGGGTCGCCGGTGGGCAAGTAAGCGCCCATGGCCGAAGCCGAATACATCTGCTGCCAAACCTCGGGGCGCAGCATCAGCGTCATGTTGCTTGACAGCAGCCGCGCAATAAAGCCCGCCAGCACCCACGCGCTCAGCCCAGTCAGCCACGCCGATTTGCCCGCCTCCAGCCGCCCGGTGAACTGATACAGCAGCCAGTAGGTCAGCGTCAGAATGCCGATGATCGAGATCCAATAGACGCCCATCAGCACGCTGCTCGTGTAAAGCGCCCGGCCATACAGCACCTGCGCAAACAAGAGCGGCGGCACGCCCAGGTTGATCACGTAGGTCATCACCACGGTCAGCCTGCGAGCCAGCGCGCGCGCGGCCACCAGCGACGACGGCGAGCCGCGGAACAGGCTCAGCAAGACCGCCAGCAGCAGTCCGCCAAGAAGCATTTCCACGGCCACAAAATGCAGCGACAGCGTAACGATATGCAGCAGTTTCAAAAGCCATATCGGCGCTGGCAACGGAATCGGATCGACTGCGGGATAGGGAAACATGACGATTTGAGAATTCCTTTCACTCTCCGGGTGAAGTGGAAAAGACCAGGAAGAAGTTCCAATCCGGGGAACCGAGTTTTATAGCACACCCATGCGATTCCGGGAGGCGTGGCTATTTCCGCGATTCATTTTGGACTGTTTTTCTCCAATTTCATTCGGAAGGAGAAAAATAGCGCCTCGAAGAAATAAAGGTCTGTGATGGGCAATACATGGTAATGTGACAACTGCCAGCGCACGGTTTCCAGACCGTTATGGATCCGGCCTAAAAGAAATGCATCACCTCGAAGCTGTCACCCCGAGCGAAGCGCAGCGAAGTCGAGGGATCTGCGGTTGTTCTTCGCTGCCGTGGTTGAAATACTGAAGGGCCGGATCAATAACACCCCGTGGTGAATGTCGAGTCTTGAAAGGGCACGGCTTCAAAGCCTGCCCTGAGCCTGTCGAAGGATGCCGCAAATGCCTGATAAAAACGCCGGTCTTTACATGTCGCGGAAAAACTCTCAGCGGCAATAAGCGTCAGGGCACGACTTCAAAGCCTGCCCTGAGCCTGTCGAAGGATGCCGCAAATGCCTGACAAAAAACGCCGGTCTTTACATGTCGCGGAAAAACA
>CAVUMJ010000347.1:0-4174 GCA_963741375.1 uncultured Pseudomonadota bacterium | reverse complement strand
CCTTGTTGCCACTTCGTTCATTCTCGTATGCTAGGGCCGACGTCAGGGGGCGATTCAAAAGCTGGATTGTTAACCCCATAAGGATTTAGACCTTCGTTCCCACCTGAATACCCGCTCGTGTTTACCACTTCTTGCCCTGAGTCATCGTCGAAGCAAACCAATGCACCGGAGTTTATCTCATAGGAGCACGTAACAGTCAGCCCAGAAGGGTCAACGAACACCAAAGGGCTATCGTACGCGTATGCGTAAAGGTTCGGTCCATAATCTCTTCGTGGCGTTGCAGTGCGTTTACCGCATTTTGAATAGCTGCTCCGATTTGATCTGACAATTTTTTATCTGCAACGGCGCGCGCCAGGGTAACACCTCCGATCAACATGGCAAAGCTAGCCCAGGTTTTATCGATAGAGGCTTGGTCGGCAGTATTGGTTCCACTCTCCGCCGCCAATTTTATGATTTTAAGCAACTCGGTTTCAAACAATTGGCGCAAAGATTCTTCAGAGCGGCCCATTTCCGGGGTTAAACTTTGCAATAAACAACTGTCGCTAAGATCACAGGTGCGCTTAGGGCCCATATAATACTTTGTAAATTCTTCCCACCAGTTCACTCCGTATTGCTGTTGAAAAGAAGCAACGCCGTTTCTCAAACCTTCCATCCCAGAAACTACGACAGTTTTGAACGCTTCAGCCTTGGAACTGAAATGTCCGTAGAAAGCGCCGGAAGTGACGCCGGCTTCCTTAGCCAATCCATCGACGCCAATACCGACAAAACCGCCTTTTCTAAAACAACGTCCGGCAGCCGCAATAATTTTTTCGCGGGTTTGTTCCTTTTGATCTTGTTTGTATCGCATCATCTCACCTTTGATTTTACTTTCAACAAATTATATCAAGAAATTACTTAGTTATGATTGACAAAATAACGAACGTTATGTAAATATAGATCACGGTCGTTATTCAATGACCGCTTTATTATGCATATTCCACTTATAGGAGATATACAATGCCACTTTCTTTTACCTTTACAGAAGGCGCTATGCCGCAAGGCGCTAAACAACAAGTCATCGCTAAACTGACTGACTCCATGCTGAAATGGCATGGTTTGGCAGGGAATAAGGTGATGACGCCTACGGTTACCGCTCAAGTGAATATTCTGCCCAAGGAAAGGTCTTATGCTGGCGGAAAACAACATTCAGTATGCTTACGAGCGTTGCAATGGCCTCGCCATCAGTGAATCTCAAAACCATAGATATGGATTCTTTGACGGACTCACCTTGGTTTGTGCAAAATGGTTTTACCAGTGAGTAAAGCCTGATCTTTTTCATCGACAATACGGAAAACAATATGAAGAACTCTCCGGTTTCAGACGCCATAGAGGCTATGTCGCCCGCAATTGAATACGACATAACACGACGCTTATTTCTTGCCGGTATGGCTGGGGCTATGTATGCATTTTCAACTAAGCCTTTAATTGCTCAAATAACAACTTCAAACAATACGTCCATTTCTTCTGACGGCATCATTCGGACTACTCTCCAAAGTTACGAGAACGCCGAGGGTGAAGATTTTCGTTTAGTATTGACTACCTATCCGCCGGGAATAGGATTGCCATCGCACCATCACCCTTCGGTTGCTTTCAACTACATTCTTGAAGGCATTGCCGAATCGCAATATAGCGATGAGCAACTGCAAAAGTTCACATCCGGCGACAGTTTTCAAGACAAGGCTAACATTCAGCACACTATTTTTCGTAACCCGGACCAATCTAAACCCCTGAAATATTTGATCGTTTATACCGTTAAAAAAGGGGAGCCGTTTTTAATCATTCCATGAAGTGAATTACCCTTGGGATTTAGTATCAACCAATGAAAGCGAAATCCAGCATAAGAGTAAGGTTGCAGCTTCCGCTTCCGTACATATGCATAAAATAATGTCATGGCGTTAACCAACCATCAGGATATTCAAAATGAGCGGCAAGTTGCCAGCACTGTTCAATACCCTAACCCACGGTGTTTATGTTGTCGGTATAGCTGCCGGAGAAACTTATAACGCTTTCACGGCCGCCTGTATCATGCTGGCTTCATTTGATCCGCCGATGCTGGCGCTGAGTATTAATCCCAAGCATGGTTCCTGGAAATTATTGAAAACGGGCGGTTGTTTCAGCGTCAACGTTTTGCGGCAGGAACAGATGGATTTAGCCATACATTTCGGCAAACCGATCTCTGCCAATAAACTGGAAAGCTGCGAGTGGCACAAATCCGCACGGGGCTTGCCGATTATCGATGCGGCGATGGCTTGGTTCGAATGTGAATATGTGGACGAATGCCGATCGGGCGATCATGTAGTGATCATCGGCAAGGTCACTGATGGAGAGCTGATCGATGCTTCAGGCCTGCCCATGAATTATCGGGATACAAATGGAATAGACGGCAGTGCGGCATTATTTCCGGACAACTTTGCCGAGTCTGGCGTTGATCCCAAATAAATTTGGAATAGGAGCCATTGAGCTCCATCCTGCTTGATTCAAAATTTGAAATACCCGTTTTATTTTTATGAATTTTCGGTCTTGTTTAACATGGTGTCCATGCTATCATGCAATCATGATCTTATCTTTCAAAAATCAAGCAACTGAAGATATTTTTAATGGCATAAATAGTAAAGACGCCAGAAGTTGTCGGCTAAGTGACCATATTTAGACGGATGGCTATTTGCAAATTAGGGTTGACTGATCATGACATCCATCTGCCTTATTTGTTTAAGCAGACTTTGATCGTTCGCCAAATCAGCCAACGAGCCGTTATTGGTATAATTAATCACATAGCCAAGTTCATCTGTTTGCAAAGTTTCCTGGCAGCCGCTTAATTTGGTCAAAACCTCCAGATTTGCTTCCGACGCATCATTTTGTAATATTTGTCTTTGCAGGATTCGTTGTTGCAACTGTTGCGGATCAGCATGTATAGACAGGATGACAAATGTTGCGGCCATTTCGGCAGCCATTTTCATAAAAGCCTGGCGTTCCTGGCGCTTTAAAAATGCTGCATCGACGATAACGTTATAGCCCAATTTCAGCAAAGCTGCGGCTTGTTGCAAAAGTCTTGCATAAGTTTGTCTGGTGGCGTCTTCCGAATAAATTTCACCCTGGCTGGCTTGTTGCGCGGACAAGCCGAAAAGCCGTTTGCGCTCCACATCGGAACGCAAACGGATTGCCGGTAGGGTTTCCAGTAAATGTTGAGCAACACTGGTTTTGCCGCAGCCAGGCAGGCCGTGGCAAATGATTAATAGCGGCTTGGCGGGTTTTAAGATTAGTGCGGCAAGGTCAAGATAGCGTTTTAATTCGGCGTATTTCAGGTTTTTATCCGCAAAGCTTGCAGAAAGAGCGGCGATTTTCCCCCGCACTATAGCCCGGTTAGCCATATAATATCGCAAAACAGCTAATCCCGGATAGTCGCCACACTGTTCAAGATAAGCATTTAGAAACCGGTAAGCTAAATCAAGGCGGTCATGGTATTGCAAGTCCATGACCAGAAACGCCACTTCGTTGATGACGTCAATCCAGCGCAAATTGGCGTCAAACTCCAGGCTGTCGAATGCAAGCGGAGTTTGTTTAAGCAAGGTCAGATTACCCAGATGCAAATCGCCATGACACTCCCGGATAAAACCCGTTTCTCGACGGTTTTTAAAAACTTCCAGACAGGCTTGGTACTCAAGCTTACAGGCCGTTTCCAATCCGGTCAGAAAATCATTATCGTTTGCATTGATTAAAGTGCGAAGTTGACTGAAATTTTGTTGGGCTATAGCGGCAATCACTTCAGGACTGCCGTATTGTTGTTCAGGCAAAGAGCAGGGCAGGTGTTGATGGAATCCGGCAAGATTAACAGCAAATTCGTCTAAATAAACGGGCTGCAGTTTATGGTTTGCCAGGAGTAAGTCCAAACCCTTTTTAGCAGCAAAACGTTTCATTTTTACTGCGTACTCAAATGCAGGCTCAGCATTGAACTCGGGGTGTTCAGGACTGCCGCCGATGCCAACCATGCCCAGATATAACTGTGGGGCAAACCGCCGGTTCAGGCGAATTTCCTCTTCGCAAAAGAATCGCCGCGCCGATAGGTTGGTAAAATCCAGAAATTGCAGATTAACCGGTTTTTTTATTTTATAAGCATATCGTCCTGCCAATAAAACCC
>CAVUMJ010000346.1:0-4432 GCA_963741375.1 uncultured Pseudomonadota bacterium | reverse complement strand
TTTGCAGCCATATTATTTTGAAGCTTGGACAGACTTACCCAAAAAAACTTATTTTGTATATCTCGGAAGCCGGTTAAGTCAATCATTTGATATGCCAATATTTGAATTTCTAGTCGCTTGATGGGAACCATAATCATGAGTGAAGAAAGATCCATTCAATTAGTCAAAGACCGGCGATCTCCAGTAGGAGCAGAACTAATACAAGAAAAAGGCATGCATTTTCGTGTCTGGGCGCCTGAAAGAAAGACAGTGAAACTGGTAATGAATTCTCAGGGAGAATCCGCCGATCCTCCTAACCCGCCGATTGAAGTTGAACTGCACAATGAAGGAAACGGATATTTCTCAGTCATTGTACAAGATGCATGCGCCGGAGTCTTGTACCGCTATCTGCTGGATGATGATTCTCAACCTTATCCGGACCCGGCCTCGCGTTTTCAACCCCAGGGCCCGCATGGATCATCGCAAGTGATTGATCCGCAGACCTTTAAATGGACTGACGATGCCTGGACAGGCATTGGAGCGCATGGACGGGTCATTTATGAGATGCATATCGGCACCTTTACTCATGAAGGGAATTGGCTTGCCGCCGCCAATGAACTACCTGAGCTGGCTAAATTAGGCGTGACCGTTCTGGAGATCATGCCGGTGGCCGATTTTCCCGGGCGGTTTGGCTGGGGTTACGACGGTGTTAATTTATTTGCGCCGACACGGCTTTATGGAACGCCGGACGATTTCCGCTATTTTGTGAATCAGGCCCATGCCTTGGGTCTAGGCGTGATTCTGGATGTGGTATTCAATCATTTAGGGCCGGATGGCAATTATCTGTTGAAATTCTCAAATGATTATTTTTCTACCCGCTACCAATGCGATTGGGGCGATCCGCTCAATTTTGACGGACCTAACTCAGCCGCCGTCCGCGATTATGTACTCGCCAATACCGCCTATTGGATTAAAGAGTTCCATCTGGATGGCCTACGTCTTGATGCAACCCAGCAAATTTTCGACAGTTCCTCAGAACACATCATTCCTGCTATCGTGCAGACCGCGCGTACCGCCGGCACGCCGCGTAAAATCTATGTTATTGCGGAGAATGAACCTCAAGACTCGGAAATATTTTTGCCTCCCGAACAAGGCGGCTTCGGCGTAGACGCTTTATGGAACGACGATTTCCATCATACCGCCATGGTCGCATTGACAGGGCGCGCAGATGCATACTACAGCGACTATCGAGGTTTCGCGCAGGAATTTGTGTCAACATTGAAACGAGGGTTTTTGTATCAAGGCCAATGTTACGCATGGCAAAAAAATGCCCGCGGAACGCCGGTCCTGGACATGATCCCTGCCAAGTTTATCAACTTCATCCAAAATCATGATCAGATTGCCAATTCCGGCTCCGGTAAACGCGTCCACTGTTTATCCAGTCCTAACCGTTACCGGGCTTTGACTGCACTGTTTTTATTGGCGCCCCAAACGCCTATGTTATTTCAAGGCCAGGAGTTTGCCTCCTCCAGCCCGTTCTTTTATTTTGCCGACCATAGAGAAGAAATTGCCTATAAGGTTGCCCAGGGCCGCTCGCAGTTTTTGGCTCAATTTCGCGCCTTGGCCACACCGGAAATGCAGGCCCGGCTGCCGGACCCCAACGACCCAATCACCTTTACCTATTCTAAATTGGACTTGAATGAACGCAACACACATCGGGAGGAATATGCCTTACACTGTGATTTATTAGAGCTGCGCCGGAGTGATCCTGTACTTCAAGCCAGCCAAAGAAGCCAACGCATTGATGGCGCCGTATTAAGTCCGGATGCGCTGGTGATACGCTTTTTTGGGGACACTCCGGGCGACGACCGGCTTTTATTAGTCAATCTGAGCCGGGATCTTCGTCTGGTTCCGGCTCCGGAACCTTTATTAGCGCCATCCAAAGGCTGTCTTTGGGATGCTGCGTGGACTAGCGAAAATCCCCGTTATGGCGGCATGGGGCTGCCACCGTGGCCCAAGAAAGGAAATTGGTATCTGCAAGGGGAATCCGCAGTGGTTTTATACGCGGTAACCCAACCGAAAACGGATGCTGTCAATCATGAATAGCGATCTCGTAATTCGCACTAATTGGACCGGCGAGCCTGCTGAACAGGAAGCATTGCTTAAAAACGAATGGTTAATCACCAACGGTCTTGGCAGCTATGCGTCCGGGACGCTCTCAGGCGTGCCCACCCGCCGGTTCCATAGCCTTTTAACCGTTGCCCTTCCCGATCCCTTTGGACGCTATGTCATGCTCAACCAACTGAGTGAGATGATTCGCCATCCTGATGGCGTCAGCCAAAAAATAGGCGGTATCGAATGGGCGGGCGGCACTTTGGATTTACACGGCATGTCCGGTTTGCGCGAATTTCGCCTGGAGTCCGGGTTGCCGGTGTGGCGCTATGAAATGGCAAACCATGTGATTGAAAAATCGATACTCATGCCCTATAAGCGCAATACTGTGCATGTGCGGTATCGCCTAGTATCAGGGGTAGGACCGTTGCGGCTCAAGATTCGGGTAGCGGTGCATTTTAGACGCCATGAGGCTTCTTTGTCGGAAGGCTTGCCCGCAGATGCCTACGATCTCAAAGCCTCCGCCGGACGCATTGAAATTCACGGCTTTTCGATCCCGCCGCTGCGTCTTTATATCGAAGGCGAGAATCCGGCATTCACGATTGAAACCAAGCGCTTTAGCGATATTGTTTACCGTAAAGAAGAGCAGAGAGGCTATGACGCCAGGGGCGATCTATGGAGCCCTGGTTATTTCCGCGTTGATCTGGTTACCGGTAAGGCTGTGACCTTGGTCGCTTCCATAGAAAGCTGGGAAGACATCTTGTCACTGTCCCCGGCCCAGGCAATTCAGACAGAATTGGAACGCCGTAAAGACTTATTGGCGGCCGCTCATCCGAATTTGCGTCAGGGCTTGGCTAGCCAGCTGGTTCTGGCTGCCGATCAGTTTATTATCGCCCCGACCGGACGCATCATCGAAACAACGGGTAGCCACCCTGCAATCAGCGGCGACCTGCGCACCATCATTGCAGGTTACCCCTGGTTTTCCGATTGGGGACGGGACACCATGATCAGTTTGGAAGGACTGACGCTCGCCACCGGCCGGCACAGCGAGGCCGGACATATTCTGCGAACTTTTGCCAATCATTTGCGCGACGGGCTCATTCCGAACATGTTTCCAGAAGGAGAAAGCGAGGGCGTCTATTTCACCGCAGATGCGACGCTCTGGTATTTTCACGCGCTGGATCGTTATATCGAGATAACCGGCGATAGAATTCTGTTAAAAGAATTGCTGCCCAGGCTGTTGGATATCGTGGATCATCATATTCGCGGGACGCGCTTCGGCATTCATTGCGATGCCGCAGACGGTCTCCTGGCGCAAGGCGATCCGCGCTACGCCTTGACTTGGATGGACGCCAAGTTCGGTAATTGGGTCGTTACCCCGCGCCGTGGTAAAGCGGTTGAAATCAATGCTTTATGGTATAACGCGCTACGCGTTATGGAAAAGTGGCTGCACGCCGAAAACCTAAACTCACGCGGCAGCGAAATAGCGTCACATGCCGATGCCGCTCGCAGCAGCTTTAATCAACGATTCTGGAATGCGAACTCAGGCCATTTGTTTGATTTGGTGGATGGCGAAAACGGACAAAACGATCCTGCCTGCCGGCCCAATCAAGTGCTGGCATTATCGCTGCCTTATCCGGTATTGGATCAAGAGCATTGGCAACCGGTATTTCAAAACGTCAGAGACCGGCTTTTAACGCCTGCAGGTCTGCGAACGCTTTCTCCGGATCATCCCGACTATAAACCCAATTACCATGGCGATCTTCGCTCTCGCGACGCCGCCTATCACCAAGGCACGGTTTGGCCATGGCTGCTAGGACCTTACGCCGATGCCTGGCTAAGAGTATATCCCGCACAGCGCCAAGAGATACGCGGCTTTTTAAATCAATTTTTAGAGAAACACCTGTATGAAGTCTGTATCGGTTCTATCAGCGAAATTTTTGACGCCGAGGGCTCATTCGCTCCGCGAGGCTGTTTTGCTCAGGCATGGAGCGTAGCGGAGATCCTGCGTATCTGGCTGAAAGTAGCGGAAGACCCTAAAGAACAGAATTGATTCAACATGCTGGAAACCGCAGTTGACAGCTATTTGCGCCTGCAATATCGGTCAACTGCGGCTTCCAGGGTTATACCGGCGCGTCTATCGAAGCGACGCGAACCAGCTTTTTGTTCACGAACTCCTGAATGCCCATGCTCGATAGTTCGCGCCCATAGCCGGAATTCTTGATACCGCCGAAAGGTAAGTCCGCTGACGTCCAGGTCGGCTGATTGATAAACATCATGCCCGTATCGATACGGGCCGCCAGACGTTTGCCGCGGGCAACATCTTCGGTGAAAACCGAGC
>CAVUMJ010000345.1:0-5701 GCA_963741375.1 uncultured Pseudomonadota bacterium | reverse complement strand
CTGGGTTAAATTTGAATTTAATCCGGAAACCGGATCGCTTGCAATTAGCGATAACGGCTGCGGCATAGATTGTATCGAAACCTTGCTAACCGTTGCTGAATCCGGCTGGGATGCAGAGATCGTAGCTCAGGAACATCCGTTTGGACTTGGATTTTTATCCGCGCTATTTTCCTGCGAGCAAATCACTGTAATCAGTAAAAGCGGCAAGTTTACGGCTGATACTGCTGATATCTTGGCTTTTGGAACCGTAGAGATAGTATCGGTTAAGGACTGGAATGGCGTTACAAGTGTTGTACTGGAAGGATTCAAACCGGATGCCAAGCAGATTGAAACTCAGTTGCAAAGACTGGCCAAAGGTTTTCCGATTGAAGTCATTTATAATGGCGCCACCCTGTCCAGGCCAAGAGCCCGGCATGAAGGCTTCATTCAGACTGAAATCGGCGATATTTACTTGCTTGGTATGGCTGAAGATCAGGACTGGAAAAATATTAGCAGTTTTTTCCACGTCTACCTTCAGGGATTACCGATCTATCACAGCAATCAGGAATATTATCCGGGCCATATTATTCATCTGGATTCGGCTAAATTCCATGCCAGATTGCCGGATCGGGATAAACTGATTGATGAACAACAAGTAATCAGCCAAATCCGGCAGGTCATCGACTGGGAAGTCCGGATAAAATTGATGCAGTTCAAGCAGCAACTGACCGCTACGGAATTTGTGGAAGGTTATGAAACCATGAAATCCTACGGCTGTTTGGATTTGCTGAATGATATTCCGGTACTTCCCAAACAGGTAGTGGCAAAAATATGCGGTTATCCCGTTAAGGAAGGTGACTATGCCCGAAATCAGGCTCTGGACAATCCACTTCTTAAGGAAGATATTGTTGCCGGCAAGTATAAAATTGCCAAACTGTATGATCTGGATAGTATTGGTGCATTACCCTGGATGTACGCCTGGTATCAGGAATGGTTGATTCTGGATGATAAACTTCATCCTGAGCATTGGCTGCATTCGTACCTGATTGATCTAAATGAAAAACAAATCGGTATTGAAATCACAGGAGAATCTCATAAAGCCTGCTTTACCGGGCAATGGGTCAGCGCCAATGCGGTATTTTGTGAGAAATACCGGTTAACGGTTGATGACGAGTTTGTTGAGATCGAAAAGGACGCGGTTTATCAGGAAGAAAAAGACCTGTTCATTGTGCCCAAGCTGGAATCTGGCGGCGTTGTCGTTGGTCAGGCTTCTTCTTACTACGATGAATACGGCACTTTCCATGAATCAATCAGGGAAGCCGATGAATGGTATTTTCAGAATTTCGTCGTGGCCAACACTGCGGAAAATCCAGAAGTTGCCTTGATGCGGCTATTGCCCTCGTTCGGCAACTGTCCAGCACTGTTCGACAAACGCTTCAAACTTGAGCTGGATGGCAAGGGGCGAGTTTTGTCGCTTGTTGAAATTTGAAGTTTTTTGACAAAAATCAGGAGCAACCTTTTTTGGGTTGCTCTTTATTTCGTCAATAAAAGTATCATACAGCAAAAACTTACCTGATTAGCAAGATGCTTCAGCTGATTCATCAATTACGTCATCGAAGCCGTCATTCCGGGATTGCAGGAATCCAGTCTACATGGATGGTTCGAAGCTTGCCATCCATGGCACTGGGATACCCGCTTCCCGGCGAGTATGACGAACTTTTTTGTTTGGCTGAGGTATATAGCTAATCAGGAAAACTTATCTGATTTTAATATAAATATTCCTCTCAAGAAACATTAGCTACAAAATTTGTTTCTTGAAAGGTATTCTGTTGTAAGTACGTTTGTACTAGTACAAACGTACTTATTGTTTTAAGTGTTTAGTTATAGGATAATTCAAATTCATATTCTAAAATGCCACTAGAAAAATATATTAGGTATCATAAGGTTACCTAGTTATGCATTGTTGACAGCAACATTGCTGACTGACCATGTGCAAAGGCACCTTAATTTCAAGTGGATATGATGATAGGCAATATGAAAAACGGCTATTAGCGGCACTTACCATGCCTTAAGCCTCCAATCATCTTCCCCGTTATCTGGCGAAATTCTGTTATCGGCGCCACTGAAGTTTTCAACTTGAACGCCAGTTGCCATACTTTGCTCATGAAGTCATAAGAACATCACCTATACCAGGCTGACTTTTGAAGTTAGCTGAGGCTTATGGGTATCAGGTAAAAATATAAATGTAACGTCGCTACGATTTTGAAACAACCTGATAGCCGAATAAATTTGGTTTATCAGATTAGAGGAATAAAATATGAGATTTCCAGACGGTGCTGCGCAACAGACTAGTTTTGAAAGCGCATGTCAAAATTTTTATGATGTCGTTATTGTCGGCTCGGGCATTTCGGGCGCGATTATCGCCAATGAACTTAGCCACGCCGGGTTCAGCGTGTTAATCGTTGAAGCCGGGCCGGCCGAAGACATCACGGTTAAAGGTTATGAAAAATATCTGCAACGCTTCTATGAAGCTTTTTCAAAAGACAACCAGTCTCCCTATCCTATAAGCAATAATGCGCGTATGCCGCGTGGCTCTGATACGCAAAAAATTTTTCCCGGCCAGCCGGACAGTCAGCCATCAACTTCCGGATATCTGGTGCAAAACGGGCCGTTCGCCACCGACACCACCTATACCCGCGTGCTGGGCGGCACTACAATGCATTGGGAAGCCAAAGTCATCCGCATGCTGCCCAATGATTTCAATTTGCAGGATAAATATCAACAAGGAAATAACTGGCCGCTTAACTATGATGATCTAGAACCTTATTATCGTAAGGCGGAATTTGAAATCGGCGTCTCTGCGGATATTGAGGAGCAAAAATACTTAGGTTTGCACTACCCGGACAACTATGTATTCCCGATGAAAGGCTTGCCGCTGTCCTATCTGGATCAGCAAGTTGACAAAGGCCTGATGAACACATCGGTGGAGCTGGACGGCAAAACATACCCTCTGAAAGTGCGTAAATTTCCGCAAGGTCGTAACGGCATTCCTAATTCGGAATACACTAACGAGTTCATTGATAACTACGGTAAAGGTTATACGCCCATCGGTGCGGTCAGCACTAATCAAGTTGAAGAAGGGCAGCGCTGCCAGGGCAATAACAACTGCGTTCCGCTTTGTCCGGTGCAGGCTAAATATCACGCCGGAAAAACCTTGTCCAAGGCGTTGCAGACCAAAAAAGTCGATTTGATTGCTCAATCGGTCGCCTCCAAAGTCATCGTTAATGCGGAAAGCGGCAAAGTAAGCGCAATCGAGGTCAAACATTACGCCGACCCGATCGCTCCCGGTTATGTGTCCGGCCAGGTCAAAGGCAAATTGTTCGTGCTGGCCGCCAACGCCATTGAAAATGCCAGATTGTTATTAGCATCCAATTTGCCAAGTAGCAGCGGTTTAGTCGGCCGCAATTTTATGGATCACGCTTATCTTCTGAACTGGGGATTAATGCCGAAAAACTGCGGCACGATGCGCGGAACCAATTGCACCGGCGGTATCGTCGAACTGCGTGACGGTTCGTTTAGACGCCGGCAGGCGGCATTTAGTGTCGATATACATAATGACGGCTGGGGCTGGGCGGTCGGTTCGCCTTTTAAGGATCTGATCAATCTGGTGGACGCAGAAAATAAATTCGGCGCCGGTCTGCGTACACAATTGGCCGACAGGGTGAGCCGCCAATTGCAACTGGCTTTCATGATAGAAGTGCTGCCCAACCCGAGCAACCGGGTCTCCGTCAATCCTGCCTATACCGACCAGCTCGGCAATATGAAACCGGTGATTTCTAATACGGTGCCGGAATATACCCTGCGCGGCGCCGCTTACGCCCGTCAGTTTGCGCAAACCATATTCCAGCGTTTGGGGGCGGCGGATTACACCTCTTACGACCCCACCGATTACGGTTACGTTACCTACGAGGGCGAGGGCTACATCATACGTGGCGGCAACCATCTCGCCGGAACGCATGTGATGGGATGCTGCGCTAAAAACTCGGTAGTCAACGCCGATGGTCTTTCCTGGGATCATTCCAATCTTTATTTGGCCGGCGGCGGTAATCTGCCTTCCATAGGCACATCGAACGTCACGTTAACCATCGCAGCGCTCTGTTTCAAAAGCGCCGAAGCCATGATTAAACATCTTAATCAATAATTTCCAAGACTGTTCAGAGGGAGAACCATGTCGTTTCCAACTACGTTACCAAAAGAAATCAGGACTATTGAGGATCTCCACAATTACCTGCTCATTGCAACGCAACTCGAACACGCGACATTGCCGGTCTATTTGACGGCTTTGTATTCGATCAATCCGAAAACCAATTCCGACGCATATCATATTATTAGAGTTGTCGCGATAGAAGAAATGCTGCACCTGGCCCAAGCCGCCAATATTTTGATTGCGGTCGGCGGAGAGCCTAAGCTGACTGATCCGGGTTTCATTCCCAAATATCCAACACCTTTGCCGGACGGCGAAAACGATTTCAAGGTCGATCAACAACGTTTTTCTCCCGCTGCGCTAGAAGCGTTCCTTAAAATAGAAAGGCCCGACACCACACCTGCCGGTAAAAAATGGGTGGAGGCGACTCCAGAACGCACTGCGGCCAGAGCGCAATCCGGCGGCGTCATACCTGCGTGTGTCGGCGACTCCGGCGAAGTGGCGCATTTTTACAGTATCGGCGATTTTTACCAGGAAATTTCTGACGGCATCAATCGCCTTTACAATGACCCATCAGTCGGGCCGGAAAAGCTGTTCAGCGGCAAAGATAAACCGCAAGCGCCTGCAGACGCCTATTATTCAGGCGGCGGTGAGTTAATCGTCGTCAAAGACCTGCAAACCGTCCAGGATGCGATAGATCGCATTATTTACCAAGGCGAAGGCAAGGATGGCGGTAAGTACACTAAACAAGGCGAATTGTCGCATTACTACCGTTTCAATCAATTGAAACTGGGTGCTTACTATAAGGACGAAAACGATAAAGACGACAAGCCAACCGGTCCGGAACTCAAAGTCAATTGTTTTGATGTGGTTCCGGTCAAGACCAATATCGCAATAGAGGATTTCGACCAGGCGCCGGAATTGAAAAAAATTGTCGAGAAGTTTGAGCAAACCTATGCAGATTTTCTCGAAACACTGCAAAAAGCCTTTACCGGTCAGCCTGAATTATTTCAGCAGCAAGCGGTGCCGAAAATGTTTCAACTCAGAAACGAAATTACCCAAATCATCAACAATCCGTTGCCGGGCCACCCAGGCCTTAATGCAGCTCCCTTATTTAAAATTTTTAAAAAATCTTAGTGGAGTGAGTCATGAAAGAAGATTTTCTTAATTTTTCTGCGGAGATAACGGCTTTCAGTTTGGTCGAGCTTTACGGAACCGGGCAGGCCGAGGCCTATTTCCAAGCTGTAGTGGGTGTTGTGGGGCAGGATTTATTGGAGCGTTTGCTGGCGGAATACGCCAAGGTTCCGCAACAAGACGATCATTACACCCGCGAAGAGCTGCTGAGCCGCGCCATTTTTGGCGACCCGCATTGGGGACCTATCGCCAGAAATATTATAAAACTCTGGTATTTCGGTGTATGGACGCAATTACCCAAATCCTGGTCGCAAAGCTTTGGCGCACTGGAAAAAGACGTTAATTTTGTGGTTAACACCAGTTCCTATGCGGAGGGCTTGCTCT
>CAVUMJ010000344.1:0-3289 GCA_963741375.1 uncultured Pseudomonadota bacterium | reverse complement strand
CGGTTGCTTTCGGTGCTTACCATCTACAATTAGTGAAATGTTATTGGTAGACGACTTTTGGACGAAATTACTCATTCATTGATCGACGAACATCAACACAACAGTTGCAAATAATTCCGGTATGTGGCAGTTGATTGCAGGTATGAGAGGATGATTGCAGGCACAGTTGCAATTAATCCCGGTATTTGATGCCTTCAGTTGCATTTAATTCCGGCAGAAAAATGCGCTGATTGCTGGTTTGATGGATTATGATTGCAGGCAGCTACAATTAGTGTTAAGTTAGATATTCTTACGCGTAATCGGTCTTGAATTAAATGATTTTCTGGCATGCTGCCATTGTTTCACCACATTATCAATGCCTCTGGCATCTGTAGCTTTCAACTGGGTAAAACATTCGTTGGTATGCACAAATGCCGCCAGAAATGGTGACATGGCCTGTTCCTGAGTTTTGTACATCGCCAGAGCGTCATGTTTGATATCGGTTTCTGCCCGGGTCATGCTCAAACAAGTGCGGGTATGACCACGAAGCGGTAAATCACTAGGCAGAAACAAAGGTTGGTCACGGAAATCCAAGGGTTTCTCGGCATCCGAGCCAGGCGGCCAGCCATGTTGCCAATGGATCAAATAGGCCAATAAGCGAGGATCGGGATGCGAATTCCCAGCTTGCTCCAGCCAATCGCTAATCGCTAATAATGCAAACATACCCAAACCGGCATGGTCGGAATCATTTTCCATCACATCCGGAAATACTATCAGGGTTGGCTTGGTATCTTTAAGAATGGCTGCCAGTTCATTTCTAAGATCGTGCCCATCCTGAGCAATGCCCTTATCTTCCGCTTCCCGGTACGGAACATGGCTGAAACCTGTAAAATCTGATCTATCAGGATGTTTGCGCTGCCAATGCGTGACCAGCATGTCGTAAATGGAACCATCGGAAAAACCTAACAAATCCAAATGGATAAAGCCTTTTCCTAGAAATTTCGCGACATTTTTGGATTCCTCAAGCCTTTTTTCACCATAGCTTAGAAAATCGGCACGTTTTAAATGTTTTTTGCCGGTAGCTTCTTCTATGGCTTCTACATAAGCATCGCCAGCTGTGACAACTACGGAACGTACCGTACCGCCTTTATTAAAAACCTGCTGAATGACCCCGGCGGCGCTTAGGGTTTCATCATCGGGATGCGGCGCCAAAACCAATAAACGTTCTCCATAACCGATTTCAAGGCTTTGCGGTGTTTGTAGGGATTGAGAAAAGGCAGAGTGACTGACTACTCCACACAAGAACAATATTATAATTTTTTTTATTATAATCATATGAATACAATTCTTATTTAAAGTAAAATATTAAGATTTTGAAGCGCAAAACAACTTCTAATCAACATGCATGAACTGAATAACCCTCTGTAAATCTTCTTCCGTATCCACGCCGGCTTCAGGCGTGGACGGCACAATTTGCACATAAATTTTCTCACCATGCCAAAGTATGCGTAATTGTTCAAGCGACTCTATGCTTTCTAAAGGTGAAGTTGGCCAACTGCAATAGCGTTCTAAAAAACTGACCGTATAGGCATACATGCCAATGTGTCTTAAGTGAGTGATTGTCGAAGTTGCCGCATCGTGATTATCCGGAAAACCAGTGCGATTCCAGGGAATCGGCGCTCGGCTGAAATAAAGGGCATAGCCATTGCTATCCAACACCACTTTGACAGCATTTGGGTTAAAAATTTCAGCCGTGACCGCTATTTTAGCTGCCAGAGTGGCAATACCAGCGGCTGTATGATTAGCCAGCGCCTGTGCAGCCGCATTAATATAGGCAGGTGGGATTAAAGGTTCATCGCCTTGTAAATTCACCACAATGTCGTTTTTTTGCCAAGCCAGAATTTTGGCTACTTCAGCAATTCTTTCGGTTCCGGATTGATGATTGCTGTCAGTCATGACTGCTTGCATGCCAAAATCCTTTACTACCTCAAAAATTCTTGAATCATCGGTTGCCACCACCACTTGTTCCGCCTGAGCCTCGATGGCCCGTTCGCACACATGTATGATCATAGGTTTACCGGCAATTTCCAATAATGGCTTGCCGGGTAACCGTGTTGAAGCATAACGCGCCGGAATCACAACTTTAAAAGCTGTTTTCATTTATGTAATGCGTCAGATTCTTCAAAACTAAGTTCGCGGGCTTCATCCTCCAGCATAACAGGAATGCCATCACGAACCGGAAAAGCAATATTATCCGCTTTACAGATCAGTTCCTGATTGTTTTGGTGGTAAATAAGCGAACTTTTGCATAATGGGCAAGCCAGGATTTCAAGCAATTTTTTATCCATGAGATTTCTCTTGAAGTAATTTCAATAGTTTTTGTGAAAATGACTCAGGTAATTTGGCGTCGATCGGCAAATACCAATGTTTGGCCTGAGCAAATTTGCGGCATTTCACAGCATCTTTTTCAGTCATTAATACGGGGTTGTCATCTTTAAAATATAAATCTTCCGCTTTAAAATCATAGTGGTCTTGAAAAGCGTGTTCATCTATATCGAATCCGGCTGATTTCAACATTGAAAAAAAACGTTGCGGATTGCCAATTGCGGCGATTGCGTGCAGTTTAGCGGTTTTAAAATCGGCCAATAGTTTTTTTTCACCAGTTTGCAGATTAATGACATCATTACCCTGGCAGGTCATGGCAATTTCATTGGCTTCCAACTCATCTGCGCCATTTACCACCACAAAATCAACACGCTTAACGCGTTCCTGGGGTTCACGTAATGGTCCTACCGGTAAACAATAGCCATTGCCAAAACGCCGCAGGCCATCGATAACCACAATCTCTATATCCCGAAATAATGCAAGATGCTGCAGGCCGTCGTCGGAAATAATCACATTACATGGAAAATTCGCCAACAGCTCTCTGGCTGCCTCCACCCGTTTTTTAGCTACCACAACAGGGCAGTGACAACGGCGGGCTAACAGAACAGCTTCATCCCCAACCAGTGAGGGATCGGAGTTGGATTTAACGATTTGTGGACTATCCGTTTGAGAACCGGCATAACCCCGGCTAATTACGCCAGGTTGATAACCATGTGCAATTAGTTGTTCGGCCAGCCAGATCACCAAAGGCGTTTTGCCGGTTCCACCAACTGTAATATTGCCGATCACAATGACCGGAGCTGGTATCTTAGTCGTTTTAAATACACCGATTTGATACAAAAAACGGCGAACGCGAATAATATCCACATATAGCATGGAGAGGGGCATGAACATGCTGGATAAATACATTTCCTTATACCAAATG
>CAVUMJ010000343.1:0-4776 GCA_963741375.1 uncultured Pseudomonadota bacterium | reverse complement strand
AAGCACGGCCCCGCTTGAGGCTTTTCTCCACCGCTTCGCTCAGAGAGCCTCTGCAGCCATTCCGTTAATGCGTAGGCCGTAAGCAATGTTGTCGAAAATTGATTTGGGGATTCGGTTCGGGCTTTTGGAACACCATCCCCACCCGGCGCCGCAGGTTCACCACATCCAGGGCAAAGATGTCCTCGCCGTCAAGCTGCACTTCACCGTCGGGGCGCGCGCGCGGCACGGTTTCGTACATGCGGTTAAGAATCCGCATTGTAGCGCCCGCCTTTTGGCAGAATGCTGTAACCCCCTGCCTCGACCTCGGGGGAGTCTGCCCCCACTTTGGCCAGCGTACCGACGTCTTGTCCCTCCGAATTATAGAATTATCAGTCACCGGGCTCTGAGGGCTTGAGGGTGAGCTCATCGGCAAGGCAACTAGAGGTCAGGCCCATCAAAAGCAGTGCAACAAACATGAGAGCAAGCGCTTTTTTCATTAAAGCCTCCACAAAAGCTTAGGTCGGTCTGCGACCCCAAGCAATCGAAGGTAAGTACAAAACTGGAGCCGGCGATGAAATTTGAATACGCGACCTGCAGATTACAGCAATACGTAGAGCCCTGTTCTTCGTCTACTGACTCATCGTATTGCTCCACGGTCATCTCGCCCAATCGTGGAGGGCACAAGACCACGCCCTCGGTGGTGGCGATGTACCAGAACCAAGGCCAACGCCTGGTCGGCCACATCGCGAAGCGCCAGGCGGTCACCAACGCCGACCCGCCTATGCGGTCAAGCGCCTTATCGGGAGGCCGTGGACGTCGCCCGCCGTGCAGGCGGTGAAGGCGGCGGTGCCCTACGGCCTGGTCGAGGGTCCGCATCAGGACGTCCGCATCAAGCTGCGCGACCAGCTCTTCTCGCCGCCCGAGGTTTCCGCCTACATCCTGCAGGAGATGCGCGCCATCGCCGAGGAGTTCCTCGGCCAGACCGTCAACAAGGCGGTGGTCACGGTCCCTGCCTACTTCAACGACGGCCAGCGCCAGGCCACCAAGGACGCGGGACGCATCGCCACCTTGAGCGTCATCCGCATCATCAACGAACCGACCGCGGCTGCCCTGGCCTATGGCTTTGGAGCAATACGTTATGTTATGTCGTTACACCGTTCAGTTACGTATTGCTTGGTACGAAATGTATCCCAACGGGTCGGTCCCCATCAACATGACGATCAAACCGGGGGACGCCATTTCCGCCTCGGTCAATTACCTCGTCGGTTCCAACCAGTTCTCGTTGTGGATCGAAAACGTCACCGAAGGTGAGAGCTACGCCGCCACGCAGACGCTTGCATCGAACGGCCGGTTCGGGGGCACGTCACAGGCACAACGGTCCTCGGCCAAATGGATGGCAATACGTGATCATGTTACTGTTCTTACTTCGTCAGCGTATTGCTCTACCATCATCCCGGCAAAAAAGACATGGTCCCCATTGCCACGGCAGCGGAATACCGGGACGCCGTGGCGCTACGCGAGCGCCTGGCCGATCTGAAATAAGCCCATCTTCACCACCGATGGAGTTTTTGCGCTTCCCTGGAACTCCACGGAGAACGGCGCTCCTGCGGTCGTCCTCGATCCTAACTTTCAGGAGGCCGCGCGCTCGCGCGAACAGAACGGCGGCATCGAGGGCATGTTGCAGCGCGGCGAATTCCCCACCGTGATGCTCGCCTCCACCGATCTCGTCTACCTCAAGAGCCTGAATCCCGGTTACAAGAAGGTAGGCGAATCCGTCCAGCAAGGCGTCGCAATTGGTGATGGTTTTGATGCCTACCTCGTTCAGTTGCGTCTTGCTGACCATTACTTATAATGACTCCGTTGGGTTTATACGCCATAATTTGTTCATAAGAATAATTATACGGTACTACAACAACTTTCAAGCGGCGTCGTAATAAATTCCTAATCGTATTATATTTAATACCACAATCAATGATAACCACGGTGCCTATAGGATCGGTCGGAGAATAAATTTCGGGTTCTTTAATCGAAACTTCGGCAACCAAGATGCCGAAGATTCGGGTCTTCGGCTTGTGCAATTAATTCCAATAATTCTTCATCAGAAGGTAACTCTTCTCCCACATCGAAAGCTTGAATCATTCCCACTTGCACCCCTTCGGATCGAAAAATTTGGGTTAAAGCTCGAGTGTCTATTCCTTCCAAGCCAGGAATTCCACCTTCTTGTAGAAATTCATCCAATGTGCGGGTAGATTCATAATGAGATGGTTGCTGACAACATTCATGGACTACAAAACCCGCACAACGAATACTATTCCTCTCAAACCATTTATATAACCCATATTCATCCTTTTCCCACGGAGGAACGCCATAATTACCAACTAAAGGATATGTGAGTGTGTAAATTTGACCAACATTAAGAGGGATTGGTGAGTGCTTCATAATAACCCGCCGCAGTAAAAGTTGTAAAAACTAATTCTCCAAAAACACGTTTCGACGCCCCAAAGCCTTTTCCATGGAATATCCTCCCGTTACTTAACACCAGCACAGCGGGGCGTTCATTCAATAAAGAATTGATTGATACCATTGTTCTGATGTTATTCAATTTTTTTTACTCAAAAAAAGTTTGGATTTGTTGTAATATTCCATTAACAATTTTTAAATCGAATCTGAGATATTAATGAAAATGATAACTTTTAATTGCATTTTAAATGGATATTCAAGGGATATCATTTTATGAGTGGGCCACAAATCGAAAATGAAATGCTTTCTTTAGGAGTCTACGCTTTAGTGGTACGCGGTCAAAATCAAGATTTGCTAATGGGAAAACAAGTTTAGCATTATGTGGAATTGCCTGGATTGGAGTCACTTTTACAATATTTCATAGCAGATTTGGATAATGCGTTTCATTTTATCTATGATGGCGATATTGCCGGGTTCTTAAATGATCTGGAAAATAAATTTCATTTGAATTTTTTACCGCTGCAAGAAGATCTGGAAAATAATATTAGCAATACATCGTTTAGTTTTTTTTATACTTGGTCTACTCGTTCAGTTACGTATTGCTCGTTTCGAGTGCCGCATCCGCCGTACCGACAATCAAGTCCGCTGGATCTGGGTACAAAGCAAATACCATAACAATGAGAGCGTGTTCGGATTAGTTGGAGACATTACCGAACGTAAACTGGCCCAGCAAGCTTTAGTGGATGCAGATCGCCGCAAGGACGAATTTCTGGCAATGCTGGCTCACGAACTTCGTAACCCTATGACTCCAATCCTAAACGCTGTGCAGATCTTGAAACATACCAATTCAGACCTGAACAGGATCTCCTGGTGCAGCGATGTGATTTACCGTCAGGTCGAACATCTGATTCGGCTGGTAGATGACCTGCTGGATGTGTCGCGATTCAACCGCGGCTTGATCGAACTCAAGAAAGAACCTCTGGAAATACGCGAGTTCATCATGCCGGCAGTTGAAACCAATCAGCCCCTAATTGATGCCCGTAGACAGAAACTCTCCATGACGATTCCTTCTGAACCCTTGTGGGTCGAAGGTGACCGGGTCCGGTTGGCCCAAGTAATATCGAATCTCCTCAACAACGCAGCTAAATACACTGAGGAAGCCGGCCATATCGCCTTGTTTGTCGAACCAACAGATACCGATATATGCATCCATGTCAACGATAGCGGCTGCGGTATCGATCCGGCTTCCTTACGCAATTTGTTTGATCTGTTTTACCAAGCTGATCGAAACCTTGACCGCTCCCAGGGCGGATTGGGTATCGGCTTATCTTTGGTTCACAGTCTGGTGGACCGGCATGGCGGCTATGTGCAGGCGTTCAGCCCCGGCTTGGGCAAAGGCAGTGAATTTGTGGTTCGGTTGCCACGGATCACCCCGCCTAAAACCTCGACAATTTTCACCGGCAAACTTAACATCCCGGACTTAACAAAACTACGCATCCTGGTGGTGGACGATAATTGCGATATAGCGGAAAGCCTGGCCTTACTGCTGGAACTTGACGGGCACCAAGTGCAAATAGCCAACAACGGCCCTGCCGCTCTGGAAATGGCCCAAAGCGCACAGCCGGATGTGATTCTGCTGGACATCGGCTTGCCGGAGATGGATGGATATACAGTAGCAAAAGCCATACAGAGCATCCCTAACCTTAAGCGGCCTTTACTGATTTCCTTGACCGGCTACGGACAGCCTGAAGACCTGAAAAGATCCGCCGATGCCGGGTTCGATGAGCATTTAATCAAACCTGTCGATTTTGAAATCATTAAGACATTGCTTGCCAAATACAAGGGATAAAGTGAGATCATATGAAATTGAGTATCCGGGAAAACCAGCCTTGTGTTTTTTTTAGTTCACATAACATGAATAAAGAAAATCACTTCTCCCCACCAACCGGCAATAAAGTGATAAGATATTTTAACAGGCCATATGAATACCTGAATCTGCTTTTCCTAAATCAGCGTCAACACTCTATCTTTTTAGCGTCTAAACCTCACATCCACCCAAACACTATCATCCATGAAACCCCCTAAAAGACTTGAGCCGTTAATCGAAAGCGGCTTGATTGACGAAGTCATCCATTCGCTAAAAAGCGGTAAGGAAGCCGCAGTTTACGTGGTGCGTTGCGATAGTGCAATCTGTTGCGCCAAGGTGTATAAAGAAGCTGAGCAGCGCAATTTTCGGCAAAGCGTCATTTATCAGGAAGGCCGGAAAGTACGCAATAGCCGGCGTGCACGCGCTATGGAAAAGGGTAGCCGCTATGGACGCCGTGAACAGGAGTCAGC
>CAVUMJ010000342.1:0-4700 GCA_963741375.1 uncultured Pseudomonadota bacterium | reverse complement strand
CCGCGGCTCTATCACAAACGGTGATCACAAAATCCATTATCGGAGCATCTGGTGTAGCAAATTCATCCCAACTTTTACTGCGCAATTCTTCGATTGGGTAACTCAGTATTTTAATTTGTTCGATTGCTAAAGGATGAACGGTGCCTGTAGGATGACTTCCTGCGCTGTAAGCTTTAAATTTACCTTCGCCTAACTTATTAAAAGCCGCTTCCGCCATGATGCTTCGCGCTGAGTTACCGGTACACAAAATTAGAACGTTATAAACTTTATTAGCCATAAACTGTTTTTTTACTAAATTTATATAAACACATATTACTTAGTATCTCACTGTGAATTGTTTCCAGTTTTGCTTTCTACTGCAATTCAAAAAGTCGTTTCCTGAAGAAAATCGCCACATTCACTAACGCAATCATTGCTGGCACTTCGATCAGAGGGCCTATCACAGCTGTAAAGGCAGCACCGCTATTGATGCCGAACACTGCAACGGCTACAGCAATCGCCAATTCAAAATTATTGCTTGCTGCTGTAAACGCCAATGTAGTGGTCTTACCATAGTCTGCACCGATAGCTTTACCCATTAAGAAGCTCACCAAAAACATCACCACGAAATAAATCAATAGCGGAATTGCAATCCGTACCACGTCCATCGGTAATTGCACGATCAGATCGCCCTTCAGTGAGAACATCACCACGATGGTGAATAACAGTGCGAACAGTGTCAGCGGGCTAATTTTCGGAATGAAGCTTTGCTGATACCAATCCTTGCCTTTGGCTTTGACGAGTATAAAACGGGTCATAAAGCCGGCTATGAAGGGAATGCCCAGATAAATGAATACGGATTTAGCAATTTCACCAATGGTGATGGCAACCAGGCTGCCTTGTAAGCCGAATAATGGAGGCAACACGGTAATGAACAGCCAAGCGTAAACACTAAAAAACAATACTTGGAAGACGCTGTTAAATGCTACCAAGGCGGCACAGTATTCGTTATCACCACGCGCCAGTTCATTCCAGACAATCACCATGGCGATACAACGGGCCAGACCGATCATGATCAGACCAGTCATGTATTCCGGATAGTCTCTTAAAAAAGTGATTGCTAGCACGAACATCAATAACGGGCCGATGATCCAGTTTTGTACCAGAGATAATGTCAGTACCCGCCAGTTGCGGAACGCGTCACCTAGTTCTTCGTAATGAACTTTTGCCAATGGTGGGTACATCATCAGAATCAAGCCGACGGCAATCGGAATATTCGTGGTACCCACCGAAACCGCATTATTTAACTGACTCACTTCGGAAGGAAATACAAAGCCAACACCCACGCCGATGGCCATCGCGATAAAAATCCAGAGTGTCAGAAATCGATCGAGAAAAGATAGACGAGGATGGGGGCAAATGGGTGAGTTCATAGCATGTCTCTGACAAATGGGTTTAACGATAGACTTTACGGCATAAAAGCCAAAATGTTTTAGCGGCTCGCATCGGGTTTTGATGGATTACAGCATGTCGAAACAGGCTCCAGTTGTATGACCTCATCTGCACCAAACATAGGAATAGCATTTAAGGAATGAAATGCTTCCCAGGCGATGCCTTGTGGATCGACTGTCCAGTATTTATCGGACTGGGTATAACAGCAGGCAGCCTGCTTTTGCTCTGCAAGGGGCAAGTTCGCAGCAGCCAATTCCTTTTGCACGCTTTCCAACTCCTGATCAGAGTCTACCTGAATACCCAAATGATCTAATCCAGGCTTGCGTCCTCTATTAGATATTGCAAAATTGATCAACGGATCATCCAGCATCCATTTGGCGTAATCCGCTTCAAGCACGCTCGGTTCAGCATGAAATAAGGCAGTGTAGAAGCGAACGTTCAGATCGAGATCGTCTACGGCAATATGAATATGGAAACGTTTCATTGTAATCAGTCCAAATAATCAGCAAGTCATAATTTAGAAATTCTAGACATGTCTGGCCAACTCCAGCAGCCGCTCAACACCTACAGGCTCTTCACGTAATAATGGCACCACGGCATATCGATGAGCATATTGATGGGCAACAGCGTCGATTTCACGCAATTCATTTTTTGCACGTTGACGTAATAATGGCGATTCCACTGGAGTGGCGGCAACACTGTTATTGATGATCCACGCCCAAGGCTCAATACCGGCACGGCGCAAGTCGTCTTGCAGATTGGCGGCTTCCAGTACGGGAGTCGTTTCAGCCAGTGTGGCGATCAGCACCTTTGTTTGTTTAGGGTCTTGTAATTGCATCATCGGCGTTAAAAAATGCACGTTACTATCCATCTGCCGAGCGACTTCACGGTGATAAGCACCTGTGGCATCGAGTAGCAGTAAGGTATGCCCGGTCGGAGCGGTATCCATCACTACAAACTTTTTACCGGCTTCGCGGATAATTCGTGAAAAGGCCTGGAACACTGCGATTTCTTCAGTACAGGGTGAGCGTAAGTCCTCTTCCAGCAAAGCTAGACCTTGGGCATCGAGCTTCGCGCCTTTGGTTTCCAATACATGTTGACGATAGCGTTCAGTTTCGGCGTGAGGATCAATCCGGCTGACAGTTAAATGAGCTAATGAACCGTTAAGTGTTTCGCTCAAATGTGCAGCAGGGTCAGAGGTGGTTAAATGAACCGGCAATCCGCGTTGCGCCAAATTAACCGCCACCGCAGCGGCCAAGGTGGTCTTGCCCACACCGCCTTTGCCCATCAACATGATAAGACCGTGACCGTCCTTGGCGATTTCAGCTACAAGATCGGAGAGGCTCGGTTTTTCAAATGCTATGACGGCATCAACAGCAATAGGCTCTTGAACTGGTGCATCAACTAACAGTTTGCGAAGTGCATCCAACCCGACCAAATTAAAGGGTTTAAGAAGTACTTCGTCACGCGGAAGGGTTCGCAATACTTCAGGAATCGAATGTAGTGCAGTCTGTTCACGGGTATGAATAGCTTGTGCCAGGGGGTCCTTACTGATTTCGCTGTCAGGCAATATCGCATTGATGAGCAGGTATTGATTTTGAAAGCCGATTGACGCCAGTTCTTCATGTGTGCGAGCCACTTCTCGCAAAGTCGTTTGTTGAGCGCGAGCCACCAAGATGAGTCGTGTTCGTGTCGCATCAGCCAGAGCATCAACAGCCGACTTGTATTGTTCACGTTGTTTTTCCAATCCAGCCAATGGGCCGAGGCATGAGGCATCGCCTTTGCCTTCTTCGAGGAAACCGGTCCAGGCACCAGGCAATTGCAATAAGCGAATGGTGTGTCCAGTCGGTGCGGTATCGAAAACAATGTGGTCGTAACCGGCGGTTAGCTTTGAGTCGGTTAAAAGCGCAGTGAATTCGTCAAAAGCCGCAATCTCAGTTGTGCATGCACCGGATAGTTGTTCTTCAATGCCTTTCACGACTGCTTCAGGCAATATGCCACGAACTGGGCCAACAATACGATCACGGTAAACTTGGGCGGCAGCTTGTGGGTCGATTTCTAAAGCCGCCAAGCCAGGCACCGCTGGAATAGCGGTTATCTGATTACCGATGGTGATGCCGAATACCTGTCCAACATTGGAAGCAGGATCGGTGCTGACCAGTAAAACCCGTCGCCCGGTATCCGCTAATTGAATGGCCGTTGCACAGGCTACTGAGGTTTTCCCCACACCACCTTTACCGGTAAAAAACAGAAAACGTGGTGCTTGTTGGAGAAATTTTAATTCGGTCATGTCGATAACCCTATTGATGTGTCCATACTTTTTTTGCCGAGATCAGCAAGATTGGGGCAAGAAAGGGTAACAGCACGCTTTCCGGTATGATCCCAAGCAGCCTTCCGCCAATGAAAGCGCCGAATAACGACCCAACGGCCATTTGCAGCATGAATAAACGATTTTGACTGAGTACGGAAAAGCTTCGATCCATGCTGTAACGGCCGAAGCTAGTCAACATGGTGGGTAAGCTGACAGCCAGGGACAAACTCCCCGCGAGTTTAATGTCGGCGCCAAACAAGATAATTAGGGTAGGAATCACCAATTCCCCACCGGCCACGCCTAAGAGCGGGGCCACAACGCCTATACCAAAACCGGCGGCGACTCCTGCAACCAGTTGAAGCTGTCCAGAAAAAAACGTCATTCCGGTAGGGGCGGAGTTATGGCTAAGAAGCAGGAGTAGCCGCAACCATTTTATGGTATAGGCGTTGTGGCCCCGCTCTTAGGCGTGGCCGGTGGGGAATTGGTGATTCCTACCCTAATTATCTTGTTTGGCGCCGACATTAAACTCGCGGGGAATTCCTCCCTGGCTGTCAGCTTACCCACCATGTTGACTAGCTTCCACCGCTGTTACAGCATAGAATAGAAGCTTTTTACCCCGCACAGTCAAAATCGTTTATTAGTGCTCCGAATGAGCCTGATATTATTCAGCACTATTAGGAATCATGCGGAAAACGTGCTGTTACCCTTTCTTGCCCCAATACTACTAATACTGCGGCAAAAAAAGTATGGACACATAAATAGGGTTATGAGCATGACCCGAATTAAAATTTCTCCAACAAGCACCACGTTTCTGTTTACCGGTAAAGGTCGTGGGGAAAACCTCGTAGCCTGTGCAACGGCCTCAATAACAAATATTCGGGCGACGGTTTTACTGGTCAGCGCCCGGATCCTCTAAACAGCATCAGGCCAGTCGGTAATCAGATAACCGCTCTACCAG
>CAVUMJ010000341.1:0-3085 GCA_963741375.1 uncultured Pseudomonadota bacterium | reverse complement strand
ACGACGAGCAGGAATCAATTGTTAAAGTATTGGAACATTTTGTGATAACAGAGCAAATTGCTTATCATGCCCTAAGAACACGTTATGCCGGCGCCCGGCGTTTCATGTCTGTTCATGTGCTGGTGCCGGGAACCTGGACAGTACAACAAGGCCACGATCTGGTTGAAAGCATTGAACAACAAATTATGACATTATTCGACAATATTGATATCGACACTCATCTGGAACCGATTGAAGACCTTGCCTCCTGGCGTCATTAAAAAATCATATGTCTGAAACTTTATTAATTATTGAAGATGAACCGCTACTGGGCACTGAGTTAGCCAGATTTTTCGTTAAACGCGGATGGGAAGTGTCCATAGCCAAAAAGCTTCATGAGGCTGAAGTACTCTTATCCAAGCAGGATATCGATCCTTTGGTTGTACTGTCGGACATGAATTTACCTGACGGCAATGCGTTGGATTTACTGGAAAGCATCAAACCCAAAATTAGTAGTTGCGAATGGGTTTTTTTAACCGGTTACGGCAGTGTTGCCGATTCGGTCAGAGCTGTCCGCTTGGGGGCTTATGATTTTATAGAAAAACCATGCGAACTAGATCGTTTGAATCTGCTTGTGGAAGGCGCTGCTCGAAGCGCTAGAGCCCAACGCCGCGTGGAACAACAAGCTGCCGTGCAGAATAATCGGCATACCCTGGACGCATTAATTGGCAATAGCCTTACGGCGTCAACATTACGCAGCATGATTTCCCAAATCTCCAAAGTGCCTTTTTCCAGCCTGATTATTAGCGGAGAAACCGGAACCGGCAAGGGATTAATCGCCAGGATATTGCATAGTACCGGCAGCCGCCAGCTTGCCCCTTTAATTGAGATTAACTGCGCGGCGCTACCCAGAGAACTACTGGAATCCGAGCTTTTTGGTTACGAGGCAGGCGCATTTACCGGCGCAAAAAAAAGACATCGCGGCTTGTTCGAACAAGCCCACACCGGCACCCTGTTTTTGGATGAAATCGGTGAAATGGATTTGGATTTACAGACCAAACTATTAAAGGCTGTCGAAGATTTGCGCATTCGCCGGCTTGGCGGCGAGACTGAAATCAGCATTGATGTACAAATTATTGCCGCCACCAACCTCAATCTGTATCAAAAAGTTGAACAAGGTCTGTTTAGAAGTGATCTTTATCACCGCTTAAACGTGATGAGTCTGCGGGTGCCAACCTTACGGGAACGTAAAGAGGATCTTGATGAACTGGTGCCTTTATTTATTGCCGACAGCAATCGCAAAGCCTCCAAAAATGTCAAAAATATTACCCAGCAAACCTGGAATCACCTGAAAAGTTACGACTGGCCGGGCAATATCCGTGAACTGCGCAATGTGTTGGAGCGTTGTGTTTTATTGGCAACCGATGAGGATTTTCCTGAGCAGTGGCTACAACTTCCAAACATCTCCAGTAAACCAGCTGTTCAACAAGACCAAAATGGCATATTCCTGCCATTAGATGGCAGTTTAAGTCTGCATGACATGGAAAAGTTTCTGATTCAGGAAGTGTTAAACCGCACCGATGAAAACGTCACCGCCGCCGCCAGAATGTTGGGAACTACCCGCGAAACTTTAAGGTATAGGGTGCAGAAATATAATTTGAAATGTAAAAATTAAGGAGCCAAACTTACTCCTTAATGGTGCTTTTTTTACAACTTTAGCACAACTTCGTAATCTGGATAGCGTAAAACTAAATCCAGCTAAAATCCCGAAATGAACTGTACCAGCTCAGACCTGATATATATCCGACTTAACCACGTAAACTAACAAGTCGAATTCGGCCAAAAACGGTCTATGAAAAATAAAAAAAACAGTCATCCAAATGCTGGTTTATAACAATCATTAGACATGCTATTTTTCAGTTAAAATCGATGCGTGTAGCATTATCATTGGGTCAGTTGCTGGTCATCGATCTACGATCCTTAAGTTTAGCATCTTGAATTTCAACTGCGGCACATTTCAAATTAACATTGATTTATAAGGTCTTTTAGTTTTATACATTATCTGAACTTATAAATAATTGGAATAGCAAAGTTTCGACGATGTTTTTCCCGTTTTTGCCTATCCAATCGACATAAATCTCACAGACCAGTCATCTTGATACGTAAATCAAAAGTGTTTTCATTAATCTATCCCTAATATTAGCTTAATTTTTCTTTAAGCAAGAAAGTATAAAATTTGCTTTAGATAAACGTTTGTAAAATCGTCATGAACGCCTAGAATGCAGTTATTTATCAAGATTTCATCGAAACAAACAAGGGTTGCAGCCTTATCCTAAGCATTTGCGCTCAGGATAAGGCTAATAGATAATGATAGCCAATAAACAACCCGCTTTTAATTGCCTTTATAAAAACTTTGGAGAACAAGTGTGAAATTAACTGACAATCAAATCATTTATGCTAGTGCGCGCGTTATTTTATCGGTCGCTTTGATCGGAACGCTTATTTTTTCGTCGGTCACTGCACTTGCAATTGATAAAGATGCTAATGAAGATAAAACCGAGTTGCGCATTAAGGACATGCATACCAAATTAAAAATTACTCCAGAGCAAGAGGGAATGTGGTCGAAGGTTGCTCAGGTCATGCTTGAAGAGGCTAAAACAATGGACGCATTGACTCAAACTAGAATTGAACATGCGAAGAATATGACCGCCGTGGACGACCTTAAATCCTATGGTGAGATCGCCGATACCCATGCAAACGGAATAAAAAAACTGACACCGGTTTTTTCTGATCTTTATGCTGGCATGTCGGATACACAGAAAAAGGAAGCTGACATATTGTTCCGGGAGGGTGTCAATCAGCATAAGCACAAAAAGGTGCACAAGGAATTAGCCGCCAAGTGAATACGAGAGCGGATTTTATCTAAGTAATTTATTTCAGTGAAAGATTTATCATCACATCAAATATTCGTAAAAATAGAAGGCCAAAATGGAAACTTTAAAACTGATTACCAGACTTTTTCGAAAGCATGGAAGTAAATTCGTAATTGGACTCATTATTGCTTCGACACTAAATCTTTTGCCTATATCTACAGTACTTGCCGATC
>CAVUMJ010000340.1:0-20332 GCA_963741375.1 uncultured Pseudomonadota bacterium | reverse complement strand
TTGCTGCACAGGCAATACCAAAAAACATTGAAAACACCACAATTTGCAAAATCTCATTATTTGCCATGGATTCAGCAATGCTTTTCGGGAAAATGTGGGCCACAAAATTGGCTAAGCTTGGTTTGGTATTGGCTAAGCCATTGCCGGAGTTCGCAGCAGGCAAGTCCATATGCAGCGATGCGCCGGGCTGCCACAGATTTACCAGCAACATGCCCAGCAATAGGCTGAATATAGAAGCGCTAAAGAACCATAACATTGTCTTGAGGCCAATACGGCCGACAGTTTTAACATCTCCCATCTTGGCCATGCCGACTACCAGCGTGGCAAAAACCAGCGGGGCGATTATCATTTTCACCAGCCGCATAAATATATCGGTCAGCACGGCAAAAATATCGATAGCCAGACGCATGCTGGCATCATCCTGACTGAAACAAAGATTCAACACTTCTCCGGTAACCGCTCCCAAGATCAGAGCAATTGCGACATAAAGGGTTTGGTGGCTGGCTTTTTGCGGGACATGATGGCTCACAACGAAAACTCCTTGAATTTACAGTGAAAACTGTGCTGAATTTATGTATGTTGTGAATTTACACTACTACCCTATCTTTTTGGCTGGTGTTTTCCGGCAGCCGTTGGGGCAGGGCGTTGGCAGGTTTACCCTGTCTGGACAACGGATCAAACTAAGTAGACATATTAATACACAGTAGCGAGCTTTAATCCCTAACTCTATCTTGACGGCTAAGAATAAAACGGCCGGTCAGCTCATGAAGTTCTTTCGACAAAAACTCCAGTTTTTTGGAGGAGTCGGCTAATCTGGCAGATGCGCTAATATTAGCCGATGTGGTTTCGCTAACTTTATCTATCATATAAGCAAACTCACGACTGAAACCGGCTTGCTCATGAAAAGCGCTATCTATTGCCCCCACAGCTTCCATAACTTGTTTTGAACCGTCCTGAATTTCCTGTATCGACTGACCAGCCAGAATTGTCATATCGGCGCCGACTTGAACGTGCTGGATAGTCACATCCATTTTTTTTCTGGTTGCTTCTATGCTATGTTGGATTTTAGCAACCATTTCCGCGATCTCGCTGGTTGACTTGGCGGTTTTACCTGCCAGATTTCGCACTTCTGTGGCGACCACGGCAAAGCCCTTGCCGGCATCACCGGCTCTGGCGGCTTCAATTGAAGCATTTAAGGCCAGCAGATTTGTCTGATCGGCAATATCGTTAATGGCGCGGGTAATCCCGGAAATTCGTTTGGAGTGACCGTCCAGATCGTAGACTGTGCCGGACATTTCCTTGACCACTTCGGCGATATGTTGCATTTCCAGAGAAGTGTCTTTGATGATGTTGCTGCCGCGGGTGGATTTCTCTCCGGATTCGCGGGTGGCATTCCCCGCAAAGCCGACAAAACGTTCGATTTTTTCTATTGAAGCTGTCAGATTTGTGACGGTCAGCTTGGCATCCTCGGCAATTTTTAATTGTTCGCTTGAATCGGATGCGTTTCGGGTGGCAAAAGAGGATAACTCAGTCGAAGTCGTACGTAAAGTTGCAACATCCCGTAACAGAGTGCGAATGATCTCAATCAAGTTTTGCCGCATGATGATCATTTTATGGGTCATTTCTCCTAATTCATCTTCCCCAAACTGCTGAATTTCCAGGCTCAAGTCCCCGGAGGCTATGGCGTCGGCAGCCAGTGAAGTATCGCTCAGCAGATTGAGTATATGGCGGATAGTCATAAAAACCGCCATTAATACCCCAAAAGTACCGCCTACAAACAAAATCAGATAAATCAGCTGATTGCGGTTAAAAGCAATTTCAGCAGCATCAAATTCCTCTTTGGCGATGCGGCCTTGCAAGCCAATCAAGCCATCCAGAATTTCATTCAGATTTTCCAGTTCATTTTCCAGCGCCTTGTTAAACAGGCTATGTGCTTCCACACTAAAAGTTTCGGTTTTCAAATCATTTAAAGCTAGGCCATATTTGTCGTCCCATGCTTTATAAGAGCTTTGCAAGTCATTGGCCAAAGCCAGTTCCTCCGGACTTTTGCCGGTATTTTCCAGATAACCTGCCAGCAGTTTTTCAATTAAGCTGCGGCGTTTTTTGATAGGGCTGAGGTGTTCGGTAATTTCGTGATCTTTATGTAATGCGGAATGCACATTGGCCGGGTCATGCTCATAAGCTTCCAGCAAGTCATTGACATTTTTATAAATGGATTTTTGCAGTGTCGAGAGATTCTGCAAGGGAATGGCACGTTGAGTGAACACCCTTTCCAGGGCGTCACGCGACGTTTTTAATCCTATCCAACCTATGATAGTTGAACAAAAAAACAGTGATAGCGACAGCAAGGAAATAGCCCACATGCGCCGGGAAATTTTCCAACGGGAAAGCCAACGGTACAGCGGCAACGCCCATTTCGGCTCGTTGGCCATTTTGCCCTTTATTTCATCCCCACTCCAATTGTTGGATAAATTATTGTTCACTATTTCAAACCACTTATGAAGGCAATTAGATCAGCTCTGGCTTTGGCGTCTGCCAAGCCTTCGTATTTCATTTTGGCGCCTGGAACGAATTTGCGCGGCATGGTCAGATATTGATCAAGCTTATCTTCCGCCCAGACTATACCACTATTTTTCATGCCATCCGAATAATCAGCATAATCGGCAACCGTACCGGCTTTGCGGCCAAATACTCCTTTCAGGGTTGGGCCTTTTTTATTTTTGCCTTCTATGCTATGGCATTCCGAACATTCTTCTTCATATACCAGTTTGCCTGCGGCGGGATCCCCGGCTGCCGATGCCGTTTTGGCATGGATGAGACATAAACTGCAAAAAGTGATAATGAACAATTGGCTTTTAAACATGCTGCTTCCTCAAAGTTGATAAATTAAAATGCCGTCCAGGCAAATATAAAGGCGGTATTATTATTGTAGGCAGACGAAGTGTCACCATTATATTTAAAGTATGCCGTAAATTGCGCACCCAATCTTAGATTTACCCAAGGCGCTCCCCAGGAGTTTTCCTTGCCGAAAGGCGTCCAATCCAGCTGGTAGACCATGCCGTTGGAATTAGGCCGATTATTGCTATACCCCTGATTAGCATAGTACAAATTATCGGCGCTCCCTAAAATATCAAAAAAATTAACGGTTGCACCATAGGTCTGCAGGAAGTTATACGAGGCGGTGACTTGCACTTCCTGCAAAAAGGCGCTGGAATTTTGGGCCAAGCCCAATTGTGTTGGAATATAAGTTTGCCCGCAACTAATGTTTTCGTGAGTATAGGATGCCGCCAGCGCAAAAATATGCTTACGGGTGCCCAGGTATTGATAATTGGCGTCAAATCCCCAGTCCATAAACTGGTCAGCTTTGCCTTGGGTGTTAATCTGCCGGACATTACCTTTCATACCAAAAAAGCCGGCCGAGTACATCCATTTTTTATAATCTTTCATATACGCCAGCCGCCAATATGGGGCATAGCCGGTTAAACCCAGACCGAGATTACTTGTATCATTAATTATGCCTGTGGTGCGCATATAACTGGTGCTGGAAGGCATATAGCTGCCGTACTCAAAATACAAGCCTTTGTCCAGGAAAGTATAAGCGCTTAAGCCGAACACCCGTCCGTCAAACTGGTTATCTAACATTGGCGAAGTGCCTAGGCCGCCGCCTGACGGAGCGGCTAAACTGCCCGAGGTTGTCGCGAACGGAAACCGCCAGGCAGCCAAAGTGTTGAATGGATCCTGGTGAGTGGGATTATTGTTCAAGGACAAACCTAAAGTCATGTCTTCATCAAACAAACTGGTTTCCCGGGCATAGCGGATATCCACGGTATCCAGATGAAAATAATTATCCACCCCGTCATAAGTGCCCTGCACGAAGGAACCGATGTTATCGTACAACTTCCCGGCCACAAACAAAGAAGCCTGAATCAAGGCCACATTGTTATTGGCGTTAAAGCCACCTGGCGGGGCAGCGTTATCTTGTCTGGTATTGGTGAAACCGGCCAGTGCTGAACCGGATAGGGGAATCAAGGGAGCATCTTTGACATTGGTTTCAGTATAACCGCCTATTTTAAACTTTATACCGTAAGGCGTTAGCTGCATACCGAACCCGCCAATATGGCAGGTGGTGCATTCCTGATTGGTTTGGCGGGCAAAGCTGGGTAGGGCATGAGCACTAATACTGAAAACGAACAGAAAAAATCCAAGTACCAAACTTAGTCTGTTGGCGAAAATCATCATGAACTCCTGGAAATGTATAATTTAGTCTGGTTTGGTTTTATTTGGGGCGTATGCCGGGTTGCTGGCGCGTTCCATCCTGTCCACCCAGGGTTTGCGCAAGGCTCTGATAGGTATCATCGAGTAAAGTACGCCGTCTCTTCTAAAGAAATGGTGCCATACGGCCGAAGTGATATGGATAGACACCACAGCTATGAATATCACCGCCAAGTGCCGGTGCCATTCCTGCAGTTGTTCCGCCAGTTCTACATTCCGTTCAAGCAGCATAGGCAAGTCCATGCCGAAAATGGTGATAGGCTTATGTCTGGCGCTGGCTTCCATCCAGCCCAGAAATGGTGTTGACAGCATCATTAGGTAGAGTGCGGCATGCGAAACTGACGCCACAAACTGCAAAATCGGTGAATTGCCGGTATAGGGATAGTCGCGCGAAAATAGTCGCCAGGTCAGCCGTATCAACACCAAAAGAAGCACCAGCATACCGTAACTGCGATGTAAGTTGACCACCTGTTTGTAAATTGCCGGTTCCTCAATAAAATTGCTGGATAGAATCAAAGTGATGGTAATCAGGAAACTGGCTGCGACAGCCCAGTGCATAACCCTGAAGAAAAAGCCGTATTTAAACCGCTTTTCTTGAAATTGCCAGGTATTTTGCATTAAGACCTCGTATTTATAATGGAATAAAATGGTGGCTATCCAGAAACCGTAGAGTTAATATAGTTAATAAACTAGCTAAATCTAGAGCGTTTAGGAAATTTTTCCAGTTTCATAGAATTATCGCTATGGCGTTTCAGAAAAGCATGTAAGGATATTCTGACAGACTGAATATTGTTAAATGGCTATGAACTTCATGTAGCTTAGAAAAAAGCTAATTTGTTATGGGGTAAAGCCTTGCGTCCGGATTTCGGAAGCGGTGAACTTGGCAGGTGTCTTGCTTTAATTACTGAATTGACTGTATTGATACCGTCTTTGCCGAATAACTTGCACACCCCCCTCCTAGGAGGCTGTCCGAAAGCGTATACAGCCAACATGCGGCGCAATACGGCTAGCGCCTATTGCGCCCTATGCTCTACGGTTCCTATTCTCGGACAGCCTCCTAGGCAGTATCTCTACAATTTATGGGTAACTGAATATGAAAACAGGTACCCTGGCCGACAGCGGATTCGAAAAACAGTTTGCCGTGATGTTTTTCCACGACGATAGTGTGCGCCAGACTTAAGCCTTGACCAGTTCCCTTGCCGACCGGCTTGGTGGTAAAAAACAGGTTGAAGACTTTGTTCTGAATTTCCTTAGAGATGCCTATGCCATTATCCTCAATGCGAATTTCCACCATGTCGTCCAACTTGCAGGTGCTGACGCGTATCAGCCCCAAACCCTGGTTTTTTTCCTCTATGGCATGGGCGGCATTGATAATCAGGTTTAGAAATACCTGATTCAGTTCGTTGGCATAACATTCAATGTTACTAATATCCTTGGAAAAATCGGTTTCCACTGTGGCAAATTGTTTGTAAGTATTGCGGGAAATGATTAGGGCGCTGCCTAAAGCATCATGCAAGTTGACTGCCTGGGCATTTTTACTGGTTTCCACATGCGAAAAGGTTTTCATGGCTTTAACGATTTCGGAAACACGGTTGACACCGTCTTGAGCGTCTTTAATGGCTTTTGGGCTGTCTTCCAGGATAAATGGCAGATCGTATTGTTCGGCCAGTTCTGTTATTTTGGAATGGAAATCATCATTGGCGATTTCCTGTAAATTATGCTGAAAACCGATCAGGTTGATAAAGTTCTCAGATAAAGCGGAAAGGTTGTCGCCTATATATTGGATAGGGGTATTTATTTCATGTGCTATGCCTGCAGCCAACTGGCCTATACTTTCCAGTTTCTGGGCCTGGGAAAGTTGCTCTTGCAGAGATTTGGTTTCGCTTATATCCGTTAAGGTTCCGATTATCCGTAATGGCCGGCCTTGCTGATCCCGGCTGACCAATTTGCCTCTGGCAAAAATCCATTTCCAGGGAGAATTGGCCGAATGCATGCGAAACTCGGCGGCAAAGTTGGGTTGTTCGCCCTGCAAATACGCCTGCATTTTTGCTTGAATGGCTTCACGATCATCCGGGTGACAATCTTGCATCCAATCATCCCCTCGTATTGGAACGGCTTCTTGGCTGCAGTCTATGATTTCCATCCAGCGTGGCGAGAATTCTATGGCGTCGGTTTGCGGATTCCAGTCCCAAACGCAATCTCCTGCACCTTCCAGGGCAAATTTCCAGCGTTCTTCGCTTTCCCCGATTCTTTGCAACAAGGCTATCAGATTGGTCTGCATGCGTTGCAGTTTGGTCATCAGTTCACCCATTTCATCGCGGCTATTGACTACTATACTACCGCTCAGATCGCCATTGGCTATGGCCTCCGCCACCTTGCCGGCGGAATTAATGGATCTGGTGATGTAGCGAATGGAAAGTATCACCAGACCAAATACGCCACCACCGCCTATGACCAGTAGACCTAAATAAATCAATTGATTTTGATTGAAATTCAGTTCCGCCTGTTCATATTCTTCTTTAGCAATCCGACCCTGCAAGCCTATCAGTCCATCGAAAACTTCATTCAAATTATCCAGTTCATTTTCGTTAGCTTGCAGAAAATTGGCCAGGATTTCCTTGCTGAAGCGGTTGTCTTTTAAATCAGTATAGCTTGCCTGGAATTTTTCATTCCAGGCTTGGTAAAGGCTTTCAAGTTCTGCAGATAATCGGCTTTCATCGCTGTACGGGTCTACGGTAATCCGGTAATTTTTTAAAAGTTTGTCTATTAGCAGCAGGCGTTTATCTATACTCTGTAGATGTACGCTAATGTGATGGTCTTTATGCAGAATGGATTGACTGCCGCTGGGATCGTGTTGATAAGCTTTGAGCAAATCGGTGCAGTTTTTTAAAATGGCTTTTTGAGTAGCGGCCAGGTTCTGCATGGGAATGGCGCGTCTTTCAAAAACGTGGGCTAGGGAGTCTCGGGAAGTTTTGAGTCCGTACCAGCCAACTTCAACGGAGGAAATAAATAATAAAAAAGATAAACTGGAGATCAGCCATAAGCGATGCGAGATTCTCATGTAGTTTTGTATGCTTATAGAGAATGAGGTTTTTGATTATACATAAAAGTTCTTACCAATTAAAACCGGCAATTTGAGCTGTTTGAATATGTAGATTGTATTTCGTGATGCTAATGCGTGTCGATGAGAAAGCCCATAAATATGGTATTGTGAAAGCTATCGCAATTTTGGAAAAACCCGGCTGCTCATTCGTTAATAATATTGATTATCATTTGTGTTGTTAGTAATATGTTTCCATAATAAATGTACTTGTTTTATTTAATCTATTAATTTGGCATGGAGACCAGTTGTTAGATTTAGACACTGCGGGAAGTTTTTCACTATGGCCTGCTGTAAATTGAATTGTTGTATAAGAGGCCATTGTGATTTTCTCCATTATTCGCGTACCGATGTCTGTATTCCGCAATGTGTTGGTATTGCTGTGGTTTTTCGGCAGCTTGGCTGCAACTGCTCAATGTCTTGCGATGGAACGTCAGCCTGCTCAAGAGGAGTTTCCAATAGATAATACTCCTGGATTTTCAGTGATGCGTTATCTTTCCGAGTTGGGCTGGCACGATCTGGATGACGAGCGTTGGAATGTTTACGGCCAAGGCACTTATATCAGTCAATGGCATCCCAGTTTTCCGGCGGCTTATACCAATTTGAACGGTAGTCCCAACTCTTTAGTGCCGGTGGCGCAAAACGCCTTTACCGGCACGGTGGATTTTTATGCCGGCTTTAAACTTTGGAAAGGCATGGAAATTTACGGCGCACCGGAAATGATTTCAGAAACGCCTTTTTCCAATTTAAAGGGGCTGGGCGGCAGCATCCAGGATTTTGAGTTTCAAAAAACCGGTACTCCTCAACCTACCTGGTATAGATCAAGAGCCTATGTCAGACAAACCTTTAATATGGGCGGAGATAACATACATTTGGATTCCGGCGCCATGCAATTGGCCCAGGATGTGGAATCGCGGCGAGTTGTCATGACTTTTGGCGATATGAGCATTCTGGATATTTTTGATAAAAATACTTTTGCCGGAGATTTGCGTCAGCAGTTTTTCAATATGTCTTTCATGACAAATGCCGCTTACGACTTTGCCGCGGATGTGCATGGCTATTCAATCGGTTTGGCTACCGAGTTGTATTTTGATGAATGGGCTATGCGGTTTGGGCGTTATATGTTGCCGAAAAACCCGAATGACCTGAACTTGGATTTCAGGATTTTCAAGTTCTATGGCGATCAGTTTGAGCTGGAGCATAAACATAAGTTGTTCGGTCAAAATGGCGCTATCAGAATTCTAGGCTATCACAATCATGCTTATACCGGCAGTTTCAGTGATGCAGTAGCGGCTTTTCAAGCTAATCCGACGCAAAACAACGCCACAACCTGTCCGGGCTGGAATTATAATTCCAGTAACAGCAATGCTCCGGATGACTGTCATGTGCGTAGACCTAACGACAAATACGGCATAGGCATCAACATAGAGCAGAATATCACCAGAGATATTGGTTTCTTTTTTCGTGGCATGTATAGCGACGGTAATACCGAAGTCTATAACTACACCTCTACAGACCGTTCTTTTTCTATGGGAACGGTGTTTCACGGCTATTTGTGGGGCCGCCATAAGGATGCCGTTGGCGTCGGTCTGGCCCAAAATATGTTGTCGGCCAGCCATGTCAAATACTTGCAAATGGGCGGTATTGATCAATTCATAGGTGATGGAACTATCCGCTACCGGCCGGAGCAGGTCTTTGATATATATTACAAGCTTAATTTGGTCAGTTCCATGTGGGCGACAGCCGATTATCAAATCATTAACAACCCTGGTTACAATGCTGACCGCGGGCCTGTGAATATATTAGGTTTAAGATTTCATGTAGAGTTTTAACTTCGGTCATTACGCAAAAGAATGGAGAATGACGAGCTTGAACTGGCAGTATAAATTGATGGTCGTTTAAGTATAAGGAGGAAGGAATCTAAATAAGCAAAAAGCTTATTTAGATTCCTTCCTCCTGTTTTATCCGCAGCAGTTTGTCAGCAAATTGAGAAATAGCGACAAATTTTCAATCAAAACCGTATGGTAGTTTAATTATTACTGGGCTTTAGCCAGTTCAGCTCTCATTTCATCAATGACTTTTTTGTAATCAGGTTGGCTAAAAATAGCGGAACCCGCCACAAAAGTATCCGCGCCGGCTTCTTTAATTTGACGAATATTATCGGTTTTAACGCCGCCATCAATTTCAAGTCGAATGTCCAGTCCGCTTTGATCTATCAATTTTCTAACTTGACGGAGCTTATCCAATGCGGAAGGAATAAATGATTGGCCGCCGAATCCGGGGTTAACTGACATTAACAAGATCATGTCAAGTTTGTCCATAACGTATTCCAGAAAATCTAAAGGGGTGGCAGGGTTAAATACCAGCCCGGATTTGCAACCATTGTCTCTGATCAGTTGCAAGCTGCGATCTATGTGAGTTGACGCTTCAGGGTGAAAAGTAATATAAGTGGCTCCGGCTTTGGCAAAGTCAGGAATGATACGGTCAACAGGGTCTATCATTAAATGTACGTCTATCGGTGCGGTGACGCCGTGTTTGCGTAAAGCTTCACAAACCAGAGGGCCAATAGTGAGGTTGGGCACAAAATGATTGTCCATGACATCAAAATGCACAATATCAGCACCTGCATTTAACACGTTTACCACTTCTTCACCCAAGCGAGCAAAATCAGCGGATAGAATGGAGGGAGCAATTAAATTGTCTGCCATTTTTATAATCCTCAAGCTATGTTCAAAAGATAACATTATATCGTGTTTCTTGAATTAGCTAAAACATAGAGGATTTCAAATTTCGCAGCTTAAATATTCAGCATATTTTATAATGCGGTTAATATTGATTCCTGAGAGAAGATGATGGCTGCCGTACAATCCAATATGTTGCCTCTAGGTACTATTGCACCTGATTTTAGTTTGCCGGACACCATTAGCGGTAAGACTTTCGGTTTGCAGGAGTTACGAGGTGAACGCTTAACTTTAATTATGTTTATCTGTAATCATTGCCCGTTTGTTCAGCATGTCAAAGGTCAATTAATAGACATTTCAAGACGCTATCGATCTCTCGGCGTTGCTAGTATCGCGATCAGTTCCAATGATATTGAACATTATCCCGACGACGCCCCGGATAAAATGAAAATCATGATGGAAGAATGGGGAAATCCATTTACCGCATATTTATATGATGAAACTCAGACTGTCGCCAAAGCTTATCAAGCCGCTTGTACTCCGGACTTTTATTTGTTCGATGCTGACTTGGTTTGTGTATATCGCGGGCGTTTGGACGGATCTACTCCGCAAAATACCGAACCATTAACCGGAAAGGATTTACGTGAGGCTTTGGATAAGTTGCTGGCAGGCAAACAGGTTGATGCAGGACAGATTCCAAGTATTGGTTGCAATATAAAATGGAAATCTTGCTGAGCTTTCAGTCACGATGCGTTGAACTAATGCCAGTTCGGTTAGTCTCCACACAGTTGTCTGAGAAGTCAATATGCTGAATACCGGGTTTTTCTCCCAAACATTTATTAACTTACATTCTTAAACGACTTGAAAATCAAGGCCACCCTTATAATGGTATTGCTGGCATTGTTTTCTTTGGCGGCAGGTGTATATTTACAGCGAAATATGCCTGTTTTTCAAGGTAAGACAGCAAATACTAAAGCTTTGGAATTTAGTTTTCCGGATGTTTCGGAACAGATGCAATCTATTAGCCAATGGCGCGGCAAGGTGTTAGTCGTCAATTTTTGGGCGACATGGTGTGCTCCTTGTCTAAATGAGATTCCTGAATTCATTAGGTTGCAGAATGAATATCAGCATTCCGGGCTGCAGTTTGTGGGCGTCGCCGTTGAAAATAAACAACCTGTAACTGAATATTTACAGCGTATCCATATCAATTATCCCGTGATGGTTGCAGGAGATGAAGGCATTGCCTTGTCTGAGGAATTGGGCAATATTTTGTACGCAGTGCCTTTCACTTTGATTGTTAATCAATTAGGTCAAGTAGTGCATATGCAATTCGGCGAATTGTCCCGTGATAGGTTGATAGAGCTGGTGACACCGTTGTTGGCAAAAACTTAATGATCGTATTGTTAACGAAATCGCAATAAGTTAAGAGAAAACCTAGACAAATTCTTCGAATTTAGAGAGAATGGCGAGTTTATTTTATTGGCTGTTAATATTCCAATGGCGCAAATTGCTGTCCTTAATGGACCAAATTTAAATTTGCTGGGTATCCGTGAACCAGGCATATACGGCAAAAAAAGCTTGCAGGAAATCCAGGCCGATCTTGAAGATTTGGCCTGTAATTTGGGACATCAACTTACTTTTATGCAAAGCAATGCTGAGCATGAACTGGTTGAACATATTCATTCCGCATTTCATCAGCATATCGATTTCATTATTATTAATCCCGCCGCATTTACCCATACCAGCGTTGCTATCAGAGACGCATTGCTGGCGACTAAAATTGAATTCATTGAAGTACATTTATCTAATGTACATGCTCGCGAATCTTTCAGAAAGCATTCCTATTTTTCAGATATAGCAATAGGTGTAATTTGTGGATTTGGAGCTAATAGTTACGAACTGGCCTTACAAGCTGCTCATCAGAAATTAATAGAGAGAACTCAGAACAATGGATATTAGAAAAATAAAAAAGTTGATCGATCTTGTCGAAGACTCCGGAATTGTTGAGATAGAAATTAGTGATGGAGAAGAATCGGTACGCATAAGCCGGTATTCATCCTCTCCGGCCAATTTTTCAGGTGCCGTTGGTTATATTCAGGCCCCTGTTTCTGCAGCGCCAGTTGCTCAGCAGTTGGAAGTAAAGGAGGAAAAAATTTCCAGCCACGTTATTAAGTCTCCTATGGTTGGAACTTTTTATCGTTCGGCTTCGCCTGGATCGGCTGCTTTTGTAGAAGTTGGTCAAAGCGTTAGTATAGGGGAAACCGTCTGCATTATTGAGGCAATGAAAATTCTTAATCAGATAGAGTCTGACAAAGATGGCAAGATCAAAAAGATACTTGTTGAAAATGGCCAGCCTGTTGAGTATGGTCAGTCCTTGTTTATTTTAGAATAGACAAGGAAATGGGGGGTTTATGTTCGAAAAAATAGTCATTGCCAATCGTGGTGAGATAGCTTTGCGTATCTTGCGTACCTGTAGAGAATTGGGTGTCAAAACTGTCGCTGTTTATTCTGAAGCGGATAGGGATCTTAAGCATGTGCGTTTGGCGGATGAAGCCGTTTGTATTGGCCCTGCTGCTTCCATTCATAGTTATTTAAATATCCCTGCAATCATTAGTGCTGCAGAAGTCACCGACGCCCAAGCCATACATCCAGGCTATGGGTTTTTGTCTGAAAATGCCGATTTCTCTGAAAAGGTTAGTCAAAGCGGTTTCGTTTTTATAGGCCCAAGACCTGAAACAATTCGTATGATGGGCGACAAGATATCTGCTAAAACGGCCATGAAGGCGGCAGGTATTCCTTGTGTGCCTGGTAATGGTGAGCCGCTGGGAGAACAAGATGATGTCAATTTGAAAATGGCGCGTGAAATCGGTTATCCGGTTATTATTAAAGCGGCAGGAGGCGGTGGCGGTCGGGGTATGCGAACAGTTCATACTGAGTCTGCCCTGGTGGCAGCGATTAATTTGACCAAGGCTGAAGCTGGAGCCGCCTTTGGGAATGATACTGTGTACATGGAAAAGTTTTTGGAAGACCCAAGACATATCGAGTTTCAGGTTCTGGCTGATTCCCACGGTAACGCCATTCATTTAGGAGAGCGTGACTGTTCAATGCAAAGACGCCATCAAAAAGTAGTGGAAGAGGCTCCTGCACCGGGGATTACACCTGAGCAACGTAAAAAAATTGGCGAACGTTGCGCAAAAGCTTGCCAGGATATTGGTTATCTAGGCGCCGGAACCTTTGAGTTTTTATATGAGAACGGCGAGTTCTATTTTATTGAAATGAATACTCGCGTTCAGGTGGAACATCCTGTCACTGAAATGATAACCGGTTTTGATATTGTCAAAGAACAATTGAGAATTGCCGCAGGTGAGCGCTTGTCAATTACTCAGGAACAGGTCACTTTTACCGGACATGCCATTGAATGCCGGTTGAATGCTGAAGACCCGGAAACTTTTATGCCTTGCCCTGGTGTCATAGAGCAGTTCCATATGCCAGGAGGGCCGGGAATCAGATGCGAAACGCATATTTATAATGGTTATAAAGTTCCGCCATATTATGATTCCATGATAGGTAAATTAATCGCTCATGGTGAAACTCGAGCTGGCGCGATTGCCAGGATGAAAACAGCGTTAAGCGAGATGATAATAGATGGCATAAAAACTAATATTCCGTTGCAACAGATTATCATGTCTGATGCCGCGTTTGCTTTAGGTCGGCAGAATATTCATTATCTGGAAAACCACATCCTCCAGAAACGCTGAGAAATAAATGGATAACCACTTGTTTTGCAAGTGGTTATTTTTTATTTAAATTTTGCGAGTATTGAAATAATTCAGTTACCGGGTTTTATCCTGCCGCCGCCTGCTCGCTTCTCAAACAAACAAAGGGAAGTAGGACGTTAAATAATCCATCCTTTTTAGTGTTGGTAAATCACTTTACGTGAAATAAAGAAGCCAAATAGACCTGTCGCTATCAGCAGAATAGTCAGTGGCTCGGCTTCATTGTCAGACTTCTTGTCTAAATAAGTAGATTGGATGATGTTAGATTTTTCGTTAGCAAATGAAGCGTATTTCTTTGTTTCATTAGAAGGCGATCCACTGCTGTTATTGCTTGTGATGGCTGGCAAAGCTAAGTAGTTTATTGAATTGGTGTTATCAATTAAAGTTAACTCATTATTGTCAAAATTAAATAAGTGCAGCTTTAATTTATTAAGATAAGCGATCGGCTGGTTAAAAAGCTGTACGCTATCTAAGGTTGCGTCATTAATATCCAGGCCAAATTTTTTTGTTAAGTCCCCGCTAGAGGTAAAAGCTGATGAATCAATTTTTGGATATGAACTTGATTCTGTTTTGGAAAAAAGTATGTCTGCTCTGAAAAAAGCAAACAACGCAAAGCAAAGCATCAGAGAGCTTGCGATAATTTTATGTGTTTTCATTTTCCCTTTTCCTCACAAATTTATAAAGTAATGGTATTTCATTAAAATCAAGTTTTTGCCTTGGCAAGGAACAAGCGTTTTTAGTCTTTTCCGGTTGTTTTAAATGCCGAAAGTCTTAAATGGATTTGTTCATGGTCAAAATTTTGGTTTAACCATGAGGTAATACTTCTTTATTTTTTAAGAAATAAACACTCAGACTTCAAATCTCCTAAGCAAATCTAAAAAAACAATGCTGGTTGTTTACATTGTCTGTAATGATTATGCAAATACAGTGCCATAAAAAAAACAATTAATTTTCATATGTTTATAATTTCTGTGTAGAAGTTGTTGTGGAAGGTGTAAATATTCTCGACAGTCGTTTTTTGGAGCCAAATAGTAAAGATGTCTGCGAAAATTCGTACTTATAGCAACTACCTGATTGCTTGAGAATGACTATCTTGAGATGTATTCGAGATATTGTGCCATGTGAATCAATTGTTTGTGGTTTTTTGATAATTCTGCAATTTAAATGGTTGCAGGTAATTTATTAAAATATTTTGGCATGTTGGTTTGTAAAGAATTGCGACGCAAAGAATTTTTTTCGGAAGGTTGATAAAGCATCTAATTGACTATAATTAAACCGAAGTAGATGGGTAAGTTGTTTTAAAGTTAATAGTTATCAACTGGTTATAATGAATCTGTCGTATATTAAGTTTGGCTGGAACATGATGTCATCTTCTTGCGGCATTTAAAAGTATGTAAAAATTTGCGACACCTGGATTTGTCAAAAGTTACGGCATCATTTTAGCTCTCTATGCTATCCCGGGTATCAAAAACGGCGCCAACTGCAAATCTTTAGCAAATAGCACGGGTTCATTTTTAGATTGCTGGTTTACCTAGTCTATGGTTTGTAATACAAATACTTCAAGACATTAGATTTTATCTAGATATCGCTATACAATGGCATGCAGACAAAATAAAAAACGACCCGCTATATCCTTGATAATTTAAGGAGGCAGGGTATATATAACTCAAAATGAAAACTTATGTGCTTGAAAAAAACTAAAAGTTTTCAATTTCTCAATTGGTCAAAGATATGGCATGGCATCAGCTTTCGGTAGTGACGGATGAGTCAACTGCAACGAAATTGTCTGATTTTTTTAGTGAAATAGGGGCCGTTTCCGTTACTTATAGTGACGCAAATGATGAACCGGTTTATGAGCCTGCAATTGATCAAACCATTATTTGGAGCCAAACCCGGGTAACAGCCTTGTTTGAGCTGGATGCTGATCCTGACTTGATTCACCTGCTGGTTTTTAATCAGTTCATTGGGCATGCTTTGAATGATTGGACTGCCGAAGTTTTATCTGATCAAGCTTGGGAAAGAGTCTGGTTAGAGTATTTTCATGCCATGAAATTTGCTGACAGGCTTTGGGTTTGTCCGACGGGCCAGGAGCAATACGAAGAAGGCTCAGTTTGCATGACTTTGGATCCGGGCTTGGCCTTCGGCACCGGAACTCATCCAACCACGGCTTTGTGTCTGGAATGGTTGGCCTTGCAGAATCTTCAGGATAAAGTTTTGATTGATTTTGGTTGCGGGTCGGGCATACTTGGGGTGGCGGCTTTGCTTTTGGGGGCTCGTTATGTTCATGCTATCGACATTGATCCGCAGGCTTTAACCGCAAGTCGTTACAATGCAGAAAAGAATCAGGTGCAGGATAGAATCAATTATTATCTTCCTAAGCAATTTCCACATATGGAAGCAGATATTGTGATTGCCAATATTCTCGCCAAGCCATTGATTGAATTGTCTGCACAAATCATATCGTTTGTTAGGCCGGGAGGAAGTCTGGTGCTTTCAGGCGTGCTTAAGGAGCAAGGTGAATCAGTGGCGGAGGTCTATAGTCTAAATGGCTTGTCATTATTTGAAACAGTTAGTCGGGAAGACTGGTTGCGGCTGGCAGGAAAAAAGCCTTAAAACATTATCCTAGAAGCCGCAGTTGACCGCTTATGAGCATCAAAAAACTTTGTCGCATCAAAATGTTAGTATTATTTGAGAACTCATGTTTCGGATTCGGTCGCTACACATCCGATAGTGCTTTTTTCCGGCTGTCTGACTGCGTAACTTTTCACTTGCAGGGAATGGGCATGCGCAGAAAAAGTGTCTTGTCAGTCAGTCGGAAAAGGACACTCTCGAATGTGTCCAACTGCGGTTTCTAGGTTTATGTATACGCGTTGTTCGAATTGCCAATTTATCCACAATGTGACTGTCAAGCAGTTTCGTATGAATTGTGGTCTGACAACCTGTCCGGCCTGCGGTCACATATTCAATATAGCGTTATCGCTGACCGATCGGGTCGATTTGACGGACCCAACATTAAAACCGGTTGGTTTTCATTTTAAAGCAGTTAGTAGTCGATCGGCCAATTGGATTTGGTTATTTGCCTTAATACTCTCATTATCTACTTTAGGTGCGCAATTTTTTTATTTTGAAGGGAATTCTCTAATTCGTCAGCCACAGATACGAGCAGGTTTGCAGTTTCTTTGCAGCCGCTTTGGTTGTCGGCTGCCTGAATATCAAAATTTAACGGAATGGTCCGTTTCGCATAGCAATTTGCAGATTTCGGCTAATAAAAATTATGTTTTTACTGCTGCTATGACAAATCAGTCGTCATTCCCACAGGCTATGCCTAAACTTAAGTTAATTTTACTGGATTTTTCCGGGAAATCAGTGGCGGAAAGAGTTTTTTCCGCAAAGGAATATTTCTTTTCAGAAGTGTTGCCAGCCAATGAAACCATCAGTATAAGTTTGTCTTTTATACAACCCGTCGGCGTCAAAGTTGGTGGCTATAACTTGATTCTGCTTTAATCTTCTAATGAGCTATCCTGCGCTTTTCTTGAAAAAAAACGAAGACAAACGCCTACGGCAAGGCCATTTGTGGGTGTTCAGTAATGAAGTTGACAATGTTCGTAGTCCATTGAGCCAGTTTTCAGAGGGTGATCTAGTCGTAGTTGTTGATAGCTCCGGCAAAGAGCTGGCGGTAGCTTATCTGAATCCAAACGTTTTAATTTGTGCACGGCTGCTGTCTAGAAAACCTAATGTTAAAATTGGGGAGGCTTTCTTTAAAGCGCGGTTAACTCAGGCTTTGCAATTGCGTGAGCGTTTGTTCGATAAGCCTTATTATCGTATGGTCTATGCTGAAAGTGATGGCTTGCCGGGCTTGGTAATAGATCGATTTGGTTCAGTGCTGTCAGTGCAGATCACTACAGCAGGAATGGAAAAATATAAGCAATTGCTGGTAGAATTATTGGTTGATTTGTTGCAGCCTAGTGCGGTGCTGTTGAAAAACGATACTAGTCAGCGGCAAATCGAAAACTTGTCCTTGGAATCAGAGCTGGTTTTTGGCAATTTGTCTGAACAGTTGATAATTGAGGAGAACAATGCCAAATTTGTTATCAATATCGCCAAGGGTCAGAAAACCGGCTGGTTTTATGATCATCGCAATAATAGGGCGCAATTTGCCAAATGCGCGACAGGTTTAAAGGTTCTGGATTTGTTCAGTTATGCTGGCGGCTGGGGTGTCACCGCAGCATTATCGGGAGCTGCAGAGGTAACTTGTGTCGATAGTTCCGAAACCGCCCTGGCTTTAGCTGCTGAAAGCGCCAAGCTTAATCAGGTAGAAGACAAAATCCGCTTTGTTCGTAGTGATGTTTTTGAATTTCTTAAATATGCCCGCGAACAAAATCAGCATTATGATGCTGTTGTTCTTGATCCGCCGGCACTGATAAAGCGCAAGAAAGATTTTAAAGCCGGTTATGAAGCTTATTTGCGTCTCAATCATATGGCTTTACAAGTTTTATCAAACAACGGCTTGCTGGTTTCAGCATCTTGTTCCCATCATCTAAGCCGGGACAATCTGCACGAAATATTGCGATCATCGGCCAGGCATATTGATAGGCACTTGCTGTTGTTAACTATGGGTGGTCAAGGGCCGGATCACCCTATTCATCCGGCTTTACCGGAAACTGAATATTTAAAAAGTTTTTTTTGTGCTGTTACCAACCGATTTTAGTGGTTTTCAAGCATGAGCGTTCGGCCGGTTTTAAATCATCTGCTTATTCCGGTCAGTCACCTCATTTTCTGTCATGCCCGCCAGATACGTTAAAACCCATGATTTTTTATCTGCTCAATTACGAGCAAAGTTTAATCATCATTCCTTGGAGAAGATAATATGAAAGCCTGCGAATCCTGTGTAGAACGGGTTAATATTGGTTGTAACCATGAACAAAGATCCGTGCTGTCCAGGGCAGTGGGTTTAGTGTTCATCTATTTGCCGATTTTGACATTGCCCTTTGTGATTATTAGTGCCTATCTTACCTATTGGAGTTTGAGATTGGTCGGTGCGGACAATGTCAAAAAATGGGGTGATTTCATTCCAGAGCGGGCTAGTCATAGATATACTTTAAAAAATCAGATCACTATGCAAGCTTCATTCAAATTAAGCTTTTCGCAATCCAAGTTATTTTGGATATTAAATTGCACATGGTATTGTCCTTATAGTGTGGCTTTGTTCGAATGGCACGCTTATCTGGTTAAAGTTGTGGAAAACTGGTGGTGCCCATTTGGACATTCTAAAAAAAATAGTTATGAGAATGGCGCCATAGATCAATCTTTCTGGCATATTTATCCACAAGAAAAAGCCAAATTAAACGAAGAAGACCGAGACAATCCAATTTTTAGCAATACTGCGCCGGAAAAGCAGGATTAATACCATGATTAGGCTAGGCGGAGGTTCTTTGGTCTCCGTCTATTCTTAAGACGCAAAGATTATGGCTGTAGACGTTTTGTTCAATTAAGAACTGCCAAATTGTCACAATTCATTAAAAAGCTATTGACAGAGAAAATAGAATCTGTAGAATATGCGGGCTCAACAGTTGAAAACGAAACGCGAGTTTGGGGATCGACTAGCTCTTTAACAAACTAATCGAAATAATTTGTGTGGGTATGTGTGACTAGTTATCTGTATTTCAAGATAGAAGTCGACATATCAACCTGTCAAAAAGTTGAAGTCGATCGGAGTAAATGCGCTATGGGTTAGTCCTATAGAGCAGCAATAAATTAAACTGAAGAGTTTGATCATGGCTCAGATTGAACGCTGGCGGTATGCTTAACACATGCAAGTCGAACGGTAGCAGGCCTTCGGGCGCTGACGAGTGGCGGACGGGTGAGTAATGCATAGGAATCTGCCTTGTAGTGGGGGATAACGTGGGGAAACTCACGCTAATACCGCATACGTCCTACGGGAGAAAGCGGGGGCTCTTCGGACCTCGCGCTATAAGATGAGCCTATGTTGGATTAGCTAGTTGGTGGGGTAAAGGCCTACCAAGGCGACGATCCATAGCTGGTCTGAGAGGATGATCAGCCACACTGGGACTGAGACACGGCCCAGACTCCTACGGGAGGCAGCAGTGGGGAATATTGGACAATGGGCGGAAGCCTGATCCAGCAATACCGCGTGTGTGAAGAAGGCCTGAGGGTTGTAAAGCACTTTCAATGGGAAGGAATACCTGTAGATTAATACCCTATAGACTGACATTACCCATAGAAGAAGCACCGGCTAACTCCGTGCCAGCAGCCGCGGTAATACGGAGGGTGCGAGCGTTAATCGGAATTACTGGGCGTAAAGCGTGCGTAGGCGGTATTTTAAGTCAGATGTGAAATCCCCGGGCTTAACCTGGGAACTGCATTTGATACTGGAAGACTAGAGTTGAGTAGAGGAGAGTGGAATTTCAGGTGTAGCGGTGAAATGCGTAGAGATCTGAAGGAACACCAGTGGCGAAGGCGGCTCTCTGGACTCAAACTGAGCA
>CAVUMJ010000339.1:0-5352 GCA_963741375.1 uncultured Pseudomonadota bacterium | reverse complement strand
CCGGTATGGGTTGTCTGGAGCCGACTTTAACCACCTCCCGCTCCTGTAAAACTCTTAGCAGCTTGACTTGCAAACCTAAGGGCAGATCACCAACCTCATCCAGAAATAAACTGCCTTTGTCGGCAGTTTCGAACCACCCGGCTTTAGTGGCTACAGCGCCGGTAAATGCGCCTTTCTCATGGCCGAACAATTCGGTTTCAATCAGGTTTTCACTTAATGCCGCGCAGTTTAGTGCGCCAAAAATAGCATTTTTGCGTTTGCTGAGCGCATGAATATGCCGGGCGATTAATTCCTTGCCGGTTCCGGTTTCGCCAATAATTAATACCGTTGCATCACTTGGGGCAATTCGCTCGATTTGTTCCAGCAAGCGTTTTGAAACGTTATCTTCAAAAACCAGGGCTGTCGCTCTGACCGATAGAGAAAGAGAACGTGATTGCAGTTCGTCGAAAGCGAGTAAAGTCATGTTAACCGTACTCCGTTGATCGACAATCTAAGAAACTGATTCATTAAGTACTCCTGTTGGTTTACCATGATAGTCCATATCTAGCATAGGCTGGTTAGCGATGTATAAAGTAAACATTTTCAATTTAATCTGGTTAAGCTTATGGCAAAAAAAAACCAGCTGTCCTAGGATTAAGACAGTCTGGCTTCCGGTGATCCGGTCAGCATAGATAATGCTAATAGTGATAAACTTTGCAATTAATATAGCATATGCAGCACATATTATGCCATGTTAAATACCGGCAGTATTCAAGCTTGAGTGATGATTTAATTACATTTATGTTGATATAGCAACAGTTTCTGCTGATCATGTGTTGTTATTCCAGCATATGTTGTTTTTGTTTAAATTTTTTGTTGAATCTTAAACACAGTAAAGCCGTTAAATCAACAATTGTTGTCAAAATCCGCGTAGGGCAGGTTAGACGAGCAAACGGACAAGCTGTTGACTAATCAACACATAGCTGCTCTCTATTCATTCTTCATGTTATTGATTTTGCATATAAGTTAGGTGTAAAGGGATGGTGATTAAAACTTAACCTTGCCGCTAGTTTTCCAAAAAGGCGTCCTGTCATAAAATAAATCTCCAAACGGAATTTCGTTCGTATCAGGTTGCGCAGCAGGGCGGCAGTTAAAAAATAATAAAAATAACGAACTTTATACTGGTTTGAGGGGGGTAAGGGTGTTTAACAGATTGAGGCGTTGGTTTTATTTCTGAACAGGCGCGTTCGCAAACCGTCAATCTGTTTTTCGCCTATAAACGACTGTTATGAAAGTTAATTTATTTGCGTTCTGTATTTTTTGGGGTGCTTATCTGCTATTTCAGATTGAACCCTTGTTAGGCAAATTTATCTTGCCTTGGTTTGGTGGTAGCCCGGCAGTGTGGACTACTTGCATGCTGTTTTTTCAAGTTCTGTTGCTGGCTGGCTATGCGTATGCTCACATGAGTATGGATAGATTGCCAGCCAGGCAGCAAGCTGTTTTACACATTATGCTGTTAGTGGCGGCATTGGGGTTGATGCCCATCACTCCGGACAGGAACCTGACGATAGCGGAAAACCTGGAGCCATCCCTAGCTATTTTAATACTGCTGTTAAGCAGTATTGGCCTGCCTTTTTTTGTATTGGCCGCAACCAGTCCTTTGCTGCAAGGTTGGTTTGTGCGTTGCGATAGCGACCGTTCGCCGTATTTTCTGTATGCACTTTCCAATCTTGGATCTTTACTGGCGTTAATCAGCTATCCATTTGTGTTTGAACCGTATTTCAAGTTAAGTCAACAAACTTTGGGATGGTCTGCCGGGTTCGGTTTGTTCGTGATGTTTTGCATAGGCTTGAGTCTGTTTTATAGAAGGCGCGGCTTGTCCACTGTCAACAACGATTATCCTGGAAGCGTGGCGGGCCCATTGGCGGCTGATCAACGTATGCCGCCTGGTTTACTGTGGTTTTTCTGGCTAAGCTTGCCGGCAGTGACTTCAACTATGTTGTTGGCGGTAACCAATCAGCTTTGTCAAGATGTGGCCAGTGTGCCATTCTTATGGATAGTGCCGCTGGCATTTTATCTAATGAGTTTTATTCTGTGTTTCGCCAGACATAATTGGTATAGCAGAACAATTTTTTTACCATGCTCGGTACTGGCGGCCGCTGCTTTGCTTTGCGTATTGTATCTTGGTGGACAGATTACCCTGGAATGGCAAATAGCTATTTATAGTCTGGGCTTGTTTTGCTGTTGCATGATTTGTCACGGGGAATTATATCGTTTGCGTCCCCAAGTTAATCGGCTCACCGCCTATTATCTGGCAATTTCCATAGGTGGAGCGGTTGGCGGCATATTTGTGGCATTGCTGGCGCCGAAAATATTTCCCATGTATTTTGAATTGCATATAGGCTTATTCGCCTGTTTTGTGCTGGTTTGGCTAGTGCTGTGGTATGAATACCGCTGGCAGGCAACCGCCAGAGTGGCGGCATTAAACTATGCAGCAGTGCTAGTGTTGCTGTTGCTGGGCGGATTTTTGCTGAATCATGTTTACCATGCCGTCACCGCCCAAGTTTTGGTAGACCGGAATTTTTACGGGGTGTTAAGAGTGGAAAATCGTGACATGGATGATGCGCAACAAGCTAAGCGGGTGCTGAGACATGGGGCAATCGATCATGGCCTGCAATTTTTGGCTGAACAAAAACAAAATATCCCCACCGCTTATTACTGGCGGCAAACCGGCATAGGCCTGCTGCTGGATAATTTATGGGTGGATAGGCCGCGGCGGATTGGTTTGGTTGGTTTAGGAGTGGGCACCTTAATGGTCTATGGTAATCAAAAAGATTATTTCAGGATTTACGACATTAATCCCAAAGTGGTGGAATTAGCGCAAAGCTATTTTAATTTTCTTAAAGCTTCCCAGGCGGAATACGACATTATCATTAAAGACGCCAGACTGGCTTTACAACATGAAACGCCGCAACAATTTGATATATTGATACTGGACGCTTTCAGCGGTGACGCCATTCCCATGCATTTATTAACCGGCGAGGCGCTGCAGCTGTATTCCCGTCATCTAAAAACAGGTGGGGTTTTGGCAATCCATATTACCAATCATTATCTGAATTTGCGGCCCTTGATAAAGGGTTTGGCGGAACTAGGCGGATATGATGAAATTGTCGTCCATAGTCAGCCGGATGCAAGCGACAGTAGTTTTTATCTGGCAGACTGGGCATTATTGAGCCGTAATCCGCAAACCCTGCAAATTCCGGTCATACAGGCGGCCGGGGCGGGACCGCCGGCATCGCTTACCAGCGTGGTCTGGACTGATGACTTTTCCAATTTATTCAGATTATTGAAATGATGGCGAAGTTTACAAAAACTACAACAGCAATGCTCAACAGCCTTACAGGTTTATAGTACAATTCTAATTCGGCATACCGCTACGGTTGGCTTTAGGGCGTCTCGAAAAACCTGGTTTTAATGCTTCGACAAGCTTGGTGTGGGTGGATAAAGTATTGATTTACATAGAATACCGTTCGCCATAGCCCGGCGAAGACGTTTTTTTTTAGGGGCTCTTTACTTTAAATTTAGAAAATATACGGGTTGATACAATGAAAACGATGGATGACAGAGATGGTTGGATATGGCTGGATGGACAATGGGTAGAATGGCGTCAGGCAAAAGTCCATGTTTTAACGCATACTCTGCATTACGGCGGCGGGGTTTTTGAAGGTCTACGAGCCTACAATGCCAAGGATGGCACCGCCATATTTCGGCTGAATGAGCATACCGATCGTCTGTATCGTTCCGCACATATTATGAATATGAAAATTCCTTACGGCAAGGATGAAATTAATCAGGCTCATCGTGATGCAGTCGCCAAAAACAATCTGGAAAGCGCCTATATTCGCAGCATGTGCTTTTACGGCTCTGAAGGCATGGGCTTGCGCGCGGATAATCTGAAAGTGCATGTGATGATAGCCGCCTGGACGTGGGGAGCGTATCTGGGAGCCGATAATATGGAAAAAGGCATCCGCATCCGCACTTCATCCTACACCCGTAATCACGTCAACAGCACTATGTGCAAAGCCAAAGCTAACGGTAATTACATCAATTCCATCCTGGCGTTGCAGGAAGCTTTATCCACCGGATTTGACGAAGCCTTATTACTTGATCACGAAGGCTTTGCGGCCGAAGGTAGCGGCGAGAATCTGTTTATCGTCCGCAACGGTAAATTATACACACCGGAAACCACTTCGGCTTTGGAGGGGATTACCCGTGACAGCATTATCATCATTGCCCGCGAACAAGGTTATGAAGTAATTGAAAAACGCATTACCCGCGATGAAGTTTATGTCGCCGACGAAGCTTTTTTTACCGGTTCGGCCGCCGAAGTCACCCCGATTCGGGAATACGACGGCAGAAGCATAGGCGCAGGCAGCCGCGGTCCGATCACCGAAAAACTGCAAGCCTTGTATTTCGATTATGTCAATGGCCGCCGTGATGATCACCGCAATTGGTTAAGCTTTGTACGTTCTTAATTCAAAAGGTATAGGGCGCAATAGGCGTTAGCCGTATTGCGCCGTATGTTGGCCTTTGATCATGTGGCGCAATACGGCTAACGCCTATTACGCCCTATGTTTTGTTAAAGACGTTTTTCTGCTTTTTTAAAACCTTATTTTCTGATTAAGCATTTATCACCATGTTCAGGCAACGCTACAAAAGTATTGACTAGTCATGTCCACTAAGCAACATCCGGCAAAGATTTTAATCATAGGTCCTGCCTGGGTTGGCGATATGGTCATGGCGCAAAGTCTGTTTATTGCTTTAAAACAGCAGTCTCCGGATTGTTTGATTGATGTGCTTGCCCCTGACTGGTCCTTGCCTTTATTGGAACGTATGCCGGAAGTCAATCAGGCAATTGCCATGCCTTTAGGGCATGGCAAGTTTGGTTTGAAAATTCGCATCAACCTAGCCCGGCAGCTGGCTGCTCAGGGTTACCGGCAGGCTATTGTCCTGCCCAACTCCTGGAAATCGGCGCTGATACCGTTTTTTGCCGGTATTGCCATCAGAACCGGTTTTATTGGTGAAGGCCGCTTGGGTTTGCTCAATGATATTCGCAAACTGGAGAAACCCCGGCTACCTATGACCGTACAGCGTTTTGTGGCGCTGGCGGCAAACCAGTCTGATCCGCCGCAATTTAGTTATCCAAGATTGCAGGTGGATAGTCATGCTCAGGCGGAAGCGGTGGAAAAGTTTGCTCTTAACCGCCTGACCAAGATATTGGCCTTATGCGCCGGCGCCGAATTTGGGCCCGCCAAGCGTTGGCCTGCTGAACATTTTGAGCAATACGCGACGCAACCAGTACACGCAACATAA
>CAVUMJ010000338.1:0-3193 GCA_963741375.1 uncultured Pseudomonadota bacterium | reverse complement strand
TCAGGCTCTCAACTAAAATCCTATTGGTCGAAAATGGTATTCTCCGGTAAGGGCAATCCGCCCAAAGAGATAGCTAACAATGCAGAGATGCTGAAGCTTATTACCGGTAATCCCAATATGATAGGTTATATCGATAAATCAGCTGTTAACAGCTCGATCAAGATAGTGTTTGCTCCGTGACTAAGGCCTACTTAAACTTATGCAAAGCAAATTCAACTTTGAATTTGCCGGATAAGGTAGTCGAAATCAAACAGGGCCGGAATCTCATCACCGGGAACAGGGCGGCTGAATAGATAACCTTGCACGATATTACAACCCAGGCCATGCATGATTAAGGCTTGATCTTCCAGCTCAACACCTTCGGCAATGACTGTATACCCCAGAGCATTGGCAAGACCGATAATGGCTCCCAACAAAAAAGCCGTATTGGTATTGGTCAAAACATCCGCTATAAAAATCCTGTCCACTTTCAGATAATCCAACGGTAATTGGTTTAGCGACGCCAAACAGGAATAGCCGGTGCCGAAATCATCAATTGCAATTTTTACCCCCAAGTCTCTTAATTGATGGAATATCTCCAAAGAACCTTGGGTTTGCATCGCACTTTCCGTGACTTCCAACTCTAAATATTCAGCAGGAATTCCGGCTTGCGCCAATAAATCTTGAATCTTAGTGAATAGAGCCGAGTCCTGAAAATGTATCGGGGCAATATTGACGGCAACCCGCAAAAACGGCAGTCCTGCAGAGCGCCATTGCAGGATTTGTTGACAAACATTCTCCAGAACCCAATTGCCTAAGCGATTAATCAATCCTAATTCTTCGACTAGCGGGATAAAATCGTTTGGAGGAATCAGGCCTTTTTCAGGATGCTGCCAACGAATCAAGGCCTCTACTGCTATCATACGCCCGGTATCCATGGATACTTGCGGTTGGTAGTGCAAAACAAATTGATTTTTCTCAAACGCTTCGCGCAGCATTTGTTCTTTTTCAAGCCGGGTGTTGGCGACATCCGCCATTTCCTTGGAATAATAGCAATAGCGTTGTTTGCCGGCTTGTTTAGCCTTATACATGGCGGTATCTGCAGCTTTCATCAACTCAATTTCGTTGTCGCCGTCTCTGGGATAAAAGGCGATGCCGATACTCGCAGCAGGCCTGACCTGCTGATGACCTATTTGCAGAGCTTGATTGATTTTATTCAAGCATCTATCAGCAACTTCCCCCACCCTTTCTTCATCATGCATTTCATCCAGGATAATACAAAATTCATCGCCTCCCAGTCTGGCGACAAAGTCGACATCACGAACCACCAACTTTAAACGCTCGGCAATGGCTATAAGATAGGTATCGCCCACTTCATGGCCAAAGCTGTCATTGATATTTTTAAATCCGTCAAGATCGATAAATAAAAAGGCAAAACCGGTTTCATAAAGTTGCGCGGAGCGAATGTACTCGGCAATGCGTTCGTGATAATAAGCTCGACTTGCCAATCCGGTGAGATTGTCAAAATAGGCTAAAGCGTGTATTTGAGATTCGGCCTGTTTTTTATGGGTAATATCCTGAACCGTGCCGATAAGCAGGCAATGATTATTTTCGGTAATGGCTTCGATTGCCTGGATTACAAATATATAATTGTCGGAACCGGATTGCAAACGATATTCCATTGGTTCGCTACCGGCGCTATTAACAGTAGCTTTCATCATTATATCTTTGACAATTTCTTGGTCTTCCTGATGAATCAGCGCAATAAAACTTTCCAAAGTTTGATCAAAAGCCGGCAAATCGATACCGCACAATTGCCCCAAATTTTCAGAAAGTTGAAATTGTTCAGTATTTGAATTCCAGGTCCAATAGCCCAAGCGGGCAATACGCTGGGCGGCGCTCAATTGAACCTTGTTGGTTCTAAGCTCGGCGACATTCAGACTGGCTCTGATATCAAACCATAATCGATGCACGACTAACTGATAATTCAACGGTTTTATGACAAAATCATTGGCGCCGGCTTCAAAAGACCGGTTAATGGATTCCATATCACCCAAGCCTGTCGCCATAATAATCGGCACATCGGCCATTTGAGCGGAATGACGCATTAAGCGGCAAGTTTCAAAACCATCCAAGCCATCCATAATAGCATCCAGCAAGACTAAATCAGGACGTTGTTGGCTGATTATCTCCAGCGCCTGTTGACCGCTGGCGACTTCATCGACTTTAAATCCGGCAGATGTCAGCGCCAGACGGGTAATCAAACGAAATTGGCTATCGTCGTCCACCAGCAGAATATGGTTATTGTTAAATTCCGGTTGAACGGCAGGGTCAAAATTGACGGCAATACGCTCGGCGCCGGTCAGTTCTGCAGCCAAAGCTCCGAAGACTATGGGTAAATGTCTATCCATATCCGAAATAAATTTCGGAACATCTGCCAAATCGCCCTGCCTAGCCAGGTTTTCTATAGCAGTGCAGCAATCGGACAAATCTTTCGCTCCCAGATTGGCGCAAACCGATTTAAACCCGTGCGCGGTTTTTCGCAAAGTTTCGCTATCCTGATCGGCTAGAGCTAATCGCAATTCTTTTAAGGTTTTCGGCGCCGAATCCACAAACAGATCGATAGATTTTTTCAGCAAGGTCTCGCCGGCATCGGTAATAATTTGCCGTAAGTTTTCCAGCGCCTCCCTATTTAAAACGCTGCGGTTTACGGCTATGACCGCTTCCCGACCTGAATCCGCCGGATTTTCCTGTAGCTGAACAGCGCCCAAATCAGGTTTGTCCGCCAGCCATTTATCCAATAATTTCTGCAGCACCTGCTTATTAAACGGTTTACTCAGATATCCGTCCATGCCGGACTCCAGGCATTGCTCACTGATGCCTTGTTGCACATCTGCCGTTAAGGCGATAATAGGTATCCTGACTGATCCGGCGGTTGACTGCTCGCGCTTGCGTATTGCCACAGTTGCTTCAAAACCATCCATTTCCGGCATATGACAATCCATTAATATCAGGTCAAAGCTTTTGCCGGCGCTAACTTCAACCGCTTCCCGGCCGTTATTGGCAATTTCAACCTCATAGCCCATATTCCGCAACATATACATAGCCACTTGCTGGTTAACGGGCTGATCTTCAGCAAGCAGAATCCGTGCATCTTTAGCGGCAGTTTTTGCCGGCGCGGGTTTGCAGGCGGCGACAAGATCCGTAGTGTTCC
>CAVUMJ010000337.1:0-10376 GCA_963741375.1 uncultured Pseudomonadota bacterium | reverse complement strand
GCATCCTCGACGCCTACCAAAACCTTTGAAAATTTGGTTTTTGGTGAGGGTGTATCAACTGAAGCAACTTCGATTGAATCTCGATGTGTTGTATTTCAAATTGAGGGTCGTTTGCCAAAAATAGAGCCCCCCGTCAATCATAAAACAATCGACCAACTTGTCGATAAATGGAGTGAAGACGAAAATAGGCGTCAGGCGTTGAATCAAGCTCGTCATTGGGTTGCTGAGAAATTTCACAGTGAAGACGGCGATACAATCCGTACTCTTCGTCTTCGAAAAGGATGGTCTCAGGCGCAGCTAGCAACCGAATTATCGACAAGCCAGCCTCATATTGCACGCATTGAGCGTGGTACTGAAAATTTGCCCATAGAAACCTGTCGTCGTTTATGTGTGGCGCTAGATATTGATATGAATGCACTAGATCAAGCACTTCGTCGCCAAGAGGTTTTAGTTAAAACAAAGGCTAAATAATGGAACGCCATATTCAAACGATATTCTGTGACGATATTAGACATGAACTAGGTGGCAAGGTTTCTTATATTGGTGTGTATAGCGGACGCCTATTTTTACCTACATTTCCTTTGGCGTTACCAAAGCTTTGTTTGGCAATGAATATTATTACTCCTGCAAGTAGGCCATTTAAGAAACTAAAATTAAGTGTGTTGAAGGACGCAGAAGTATTGTTTGAAAACGACCTAGATGATGCTCAGTTGTCTGGTGCTATGGAATTTCTCTCCAATAGTGATATGCATATAAAAGACCAGTTATTATCTCTTCACTCGGTGATCATCTTTTCTCCATTTACCCTTGAATCACCATGTACAATTCGGGTACTAGCAGAGACTGAAGACGGCGAATTACGCGGAGCGGGATTAAATATTGAGCAAGTACCTTCTGTCGATATGGTGATTTCGCAATAACGGGGTAAGTGTATACATAGCTGCAGGATACTAACGTACGATTCCGTGCCGCGTCGGACTTCAACCCTCTTTATCAACCGTGTGCAGAAGGTTTAGCGTCAGAGTTCATTGCTTTCGATATGCTCTCGAACTAATGCAATACAGGACAATTTTGTTTAATTGCTTGGAAACACTTTATGCCTAAGCCAATCATCAACATTTCCGATGTCGAGCTTGAACCTCGGCCTTTGGGATTGTACATGGCAATTTGGAACATTTAGAGTTGGAAGCTTTGGATGTTGTCAATCTTCGGGTTGGGGAAGCTCGCAGCACCAATGAAGAGTCGATTGCAGAACCACTTTCAACTCTTCTGAAGCTGAAAGACCAAGGGCTTATTAAAATATTGGCTTGAGCAATATTTCTTATCGCCAATTTAACGAAGCGCAGGCCATTACCGATATTGTCTGCGTGCAAAATCAGTACAATCTCGTGTACAGAAAAGATGATGCACTGATCGACGATCTTGCCAAGCTGGGTGTTGCTTTTGTGCCTTTCTTCCCTTTGGGAGGAGGTTTTATTTCATTGAGTTCGCCTATCCTTGATGAAGTGGCGGAAGCCCTTGAAGCCACAACACGGCAGGTTGCGCTGGCTTGGTTGCTGCAACGCTCCCCCAATCTCCTGGTAATTGCCGGAACTTCTTCCGTAGATCATTTGCATGATAATTTGAAGGCAGCCGATTTGAAGTTACTTCCGGAAATGGTCAATAAACTGAATAGTATTGCCGCGACTGCCGACCAGGAAAAGTCCGAATGACATCAGCCTGATGGTAATTGTAGCAACCTGCAAACTGTTGTTTTTATGGGCCTGATTTGAGGTTGCAAAACTTACCGTTTGTGAAATTTTTATTGAAAATTGTGTTTTACGCAGACGTAAAATTATGGCGACAGCTTGTCAGCAAGTGTACGCAAAAGCTCTGCCCCGTTATCTGCGTATAAGAAATACCCTGTTGCGTAACCAATTCCGCTTCCCCCGGCAAGGCGTTAGGAGAGGTTGGCAAAGCCAGATTGATGACGGCTTCGATGCCAAGACTTGAAAGGCTTGCAATATCGCTTTCAGACAGTTGCCCGGAAGTCCAAAGCCAGTCGAATACTTGATGAATGTTCTCGGCGTCCATGATTTTTGTTTTCACCTTTTCAAGCCTATAAAATCATATTTTGGCGTATAGAATATCGCAATTAGGCTAATCGCTAATTCGGTTATCTACATCAGCATTAAAATACATCAAAGTTACGGATGCAAAACATAGTTCAATAGTCCATCCATATTGTTTGAAGTCATGTCGGCTTCAACACTCAATTCTTCTGCGGGAAGATTAAATCGGTTCACCCAATAGGTCGGGTAGCCAAAATTCTTTGCCCCATAGGCATCCCAACCACCAAAGGCAGCGAAAACAATCTCATCTTTCTCGAGATTAAGCTTTTCCATGCCCAATTCATATGCGCTCGGATCAGGTTTGAATGTGCCATTTTCTTCCGTGCTAAGTAATTCGTCAAAAAGGTCTGTGATTCCAGCCGCATCGGCATTGGAACGAAGCATTTTTGGACTAAAGTTAGCAATTGTGATGATGCGTATACCTGAAGCTTTCAGTTTACGTAATGCATCGACGGCATCCGGCCAGGGTTTCAAGGTGAGATATGCATTCAGAAGACTTTTTTGTGATTCTGTGGTTAGGTCAAGTTTCATTGCTTTAGAGGTATAAATCAAGGCGTCTTCGGTTACTTTAGAAAAATCGGCGTGGCGGTTGGTGATAGTTCGAAGAAAGCAATATTCGAACTGTTTTGCCCGCCACATTTTGGCAAAATCCGCCCCTTTGCCTGGAAAAGCTTTCTCTATTTCAGGGATAACGGAATTAGGATTAAAAATGACGAAATAATCGAATGCAATGGCTTTAAAGCGCGGAGTGGATTGTTCCTGTGCATAGCCTTTAGGACTTATAAAAACTAAACAAAGAATAACGAATAGTCTTTTAATTGGATGAAACCTTGCCATAATTTTCCCTTTGAATTGGTGCTGTTGAAGGATTTAATTTTTCCTCGATTCTACTGATAGAGATTTTAAACTCGATTTTCTAAGACTAGTGTGTAATGTTCGACGGTTGGAAAAGGCTCATAGAAATGATGTAATAGCGTCCGCCATTCCCGATATTGGTCAGAACCGCGAAAACCCTGGGTATGGTCTTCAAGCGAATCCCAATTAACCAAAAGAATATATTGGGTTTGTTTTTCAAGGCAATGCTGTAGTTGGTGGGAAATATATCCTGGCATTGCCGCGATAATTTTCGATGCCAATTGGAAAGCCGCCTCAAACTCCGGTTCCTTGCCTTTTATCACATTGAGAATGGCCACTTCCAGTATCATTTTTTGCCTCTTTTTAAGTTTATATTCGGTTATAAATCGTCATCAACACCGGTGGCTGATTTATCTAATTAATGGTAAGACACTGATTTAAATTCTCCGTTTTAGCGAATGGTTGATTATTGCCGTCGCATCATTTCATAATGTCAAAAATAGATTGCTAAGATTATTACAAAATGTATTAAAAAGTCTATCGAGCCCTATATGTACATACCCCTTCAGTTTGAACAGCCGAGTGTAGAAGTGATGCAGCAACTGATGCGCGATCGGTCTTTGGCGACCGTGGTCACCATCGCATCCGATGGTATTAACGCGAATCACATACCGCTTTATTTTTTGGAATTGCCTTTGCCGTATGGTGTTTTAAGAGGCCATGTTGCCCGGTCAAACCCAATTTGGCGCGATTTTGAAGCGAACACAGATGTACTGGCTATCTTCCATGGCCCGGATGCCTACATTAGTCCATCTTGGTATGCTACCAAACTGGAGACAGGAAAGGTTGTCCCTACCTGGAACTATACAGTGGTTCATGCCTATGGCGCTTTACGCATTGTTGACGATCCAGTGTGGATACGTGCTCAACTCGAGGCATTAACCGCTCAAAACGAGGCAGGCTTTTCCAAGCCATGGGCCGTTTCGGATGCACCGCATGATTTTACCGAAAAGCTGATTGAATCGATTGTGGGCATCGAAATAGCGATCAGCAGACTATCCGGCAAATGGAAGGTGAGCCAAAATCAACCCCAGCAAAACCGTGCCAGCGTCGTTCAGGCTCTCAATACTCTTGGACAGCGAGAAGGTGCTGAAATGGCGGCTCTTATCAATTCAGGAATCGGCAAGCAGCTTGATGATGCCAGCTTAAAACAGAAAAATGGCGATTAAATTTTTACCGCCTTCCGTTGCAAAAGACTCCGGGTAATGAAGACGCCGCTGCCATGTCGTCAATTCGGGGCTGAAGCAGGTCATCAGGTATTTTACTTCCACGGCACTCCCGGTTATCCGGAAGAATGCGAAATATTCGACTCTTGCGCAAAAACACATAATCTGACTTTTATTTGTTATAACCGCTTTGCCTTATCTCCTAACGCAGACGCCTTTACTTATTTTCAACAACTAGCTGATGAAATTACGGATAAAGCGGTCGGAAAATCGGTTGATTTTGTCGGTTTTTCAATCGGCGCATTCATTGCTCTACAAGTTTGCAGTTTAAGGCTATATACGGGAAATTAGCGCATATGTTTTACCCTGGAAACAGACGTTATCAAATATTGACGCCAATACTTTTATCTGGCACGGAGCCAATGATAACTGGTCACCAGTCGGCATGGCCCAATATCTGGCAGCTGCCATTCCGCAATGCTCAAAAATTGCAATTCTCCCTGAATTATCGCATTATTCATGCCTTTATCAGGTAGCGCCTAGCATCTGTCAATCTATCAAGAATATAATTTAGCAAGGATTTGGCTAGATTGTGAATAAATCTATTGCGATATTAGGAGAATTCACTCCATCATTAATGCAGCATTCCGGCGAAGGAATAACTGCGTTAAACAACTTTAAGTCACAACATTTTTCTATTTCTATGGAACAATATCTCAATACCAGCGAGTATATCGACTGGAAACATCCCTTGGTTTCCCAAAAGGCTGCTGAACTTGCATCCGCGGGTGATCGTTCCGATTATAATGTGGCGAAGCGCTGCTTTGAATTCGTCCGCGACTCCATCAAACACAGTTGGGACTACCGCATGAATCCGGTGACATGCAAAGCTTCGGATGTATTGATTCATCAGACCGGCTATTGCTATGCCAAAAGTCACCTGCTGGCTGCACTGTTACGGGCTAACAGCATTCCTGCCGGACTGTGTTACCAACGCTTAACCATTGAAAACGATGAGCCACCGTATTGCCTGCACGGATTAAATGCGGTTTATCTCAAACAATTCGGCTGGTACCGTATTGATGCACGCGGTAACAAGCCGGGAGTCAATGCGGAGTTTTGCCCGCCTGTTGAAAAACTGGCCTTTCCCATTATTACCGACGCTGAAAGAGATCTTCCCGGCATCCGGGCGGAACCTCTTGTTCAGGTAGTCAAAGCCTTGACCTTGAAGCACTCAGTGGAAGAGGTGTTTGCAAACCTGCCTGATATTGAAATTCCGGCTTATTTCAAAGGTAAATAAATATCAGTGATCAACTTGCTCTCAGATACATCAGGAAACAGTAGTTGTCACCGGCAAAAGCATGACTATTTTTACATCTTTCTGTAATGCTGGCCGCATAGTCAGTTGCTCAAAAATTAAATCGCCTAGCTGAGGATGGCGGAACCTTCGCTCGCCACCTTCGCGCTCAAGAACGGCTTGGCTTTGCCAGCATTGGTAAAAGTCATTACTTACCTCGCATAATTCATCCAGCAGCTCTCGTATAAATGGATCATCATTATGTCTGCCGCAATCTGCACGAAATTCAGCCACTAATCTTGAACAGCGCGTTTCCCATTTATCTATTAACAGCTTTGCTTGCGGATACACAAATAAAAATCGCAACAGATTTGGCGTACCGGCCATTGACTCGGCTCCCCAATTCAGAAATAGCGTTTTAGCCTGGATATTGGCTGAGACGACATCCCAACGTCTGTCCAGTACATACGCTGGACAAGTCAGCCTCCTAGGTTACTCTCTAACGCTAACTTGGAATCAAACTTAATACACGGAAACCATTAATCATGAATACATACAGTTGGAATGCAAAAGATTATGAAAGAAACTCGGAAGCTCAACAACGATGGGCAAGAGAACTTATTGCAAAACTAAATTTAACAGGCGTGGAAAATATACTTGATATAGGTTGCGGTGATGGAAAAGTAACGGTGGAACTAGCTAGTATTGCGAATTGCGGCTCGGTTGTCGGCGTTGATAACTCAAGGCAAATGATAGACTTGGCAAAGGAGAAATATACTCAAAACCAGCAGCCTAATCTTTCGTTTCAGGTAATGGATGCCGGTGATTTATCATTTGACGCATGTTTTGATGTGGTTTTCTCCAATGCTGTGCTTCATTGGGTCAAGAATCATAAGCCTGTTATGGAAGGAGTATATAGAAGCCTCAGGGTTGGTGGAAAAATTCTGCTGCAAATGGGTGGAAAAGGTGGCGCCGAAGACTTACTTTCGGTCATTGACGAGGTTAAGGCGACAAATGAATGGGCGCAGTACTTTCATGAATTTGAATTTCCCTATAATTTTATGAGTGTCGATCAATATCAGGTATTATTGAATGATGCCGGATTTTCTATAAATCGTCTTGAACTCATTCCCAAAGATATGACGCATGATGGAAGATCAGGGCTGGAAGGATGGATCAGAACGACATGGTTACCGTATACTGAGCGAATCCCTAAAGAAAACAGAAAGGCATTTATCGAAGAGATTTGTTCAAAATATCTGGATAAAGTGCCGCTTGATGCAGAGGGTAAAGCGCATGTCGCCATGGTGAGACTTGAAGTCGAAGCGGAAAAAACAACATAAACTGAGCGCTAAACCTGATAGCAAAACTCTGTTATTTACAATCAAACTCACATTTGAAATTTCATGGCAAAAAGCTACGACCAATTGTCCGAAACACACATTGAGTTCATCGCGCGGCAGAAAATATTCTTTGTCGGGACGGCAACAGCCGATAGCCGAGTGAACATCTCACCTAAAGGCATGGATTCGTTTCGGGTTTTGGATAAAAATCGTGCAATATGGCTAAACGTCACTGGCAGCGGCAATGAAACTGCCGCTCATGTTCAACAAAACCCACGCATGACCGTTATGTTTTGCGCATTGGATGGCCCACCGTTGATCTTGCGGCTTTATGGCGCCGCAACAGTGGTGCATAGAAGAAATTCCGAGTGGTTTAACCTGTATTCAATGTTTGAACCGCTACCCGGAGCGCGGCAAATTTTCGATCTCTCGATAGATTTAGTGCAAACGTCTTGCGGCATGGCTGTTCCAAATTATATCTTTGGTTAACATCATTACGTAATGCATGCGAATACCATTTATATTCGCATATTTACTCTCTGCGCCTTTTGGGAGCTCGGCCGCGTAGGCAAAAACAGCTAGACATGACAGGATTAATGCTATTAATATAGAAAATAATTTCATTTTATAAAGTCAGGGAATATGTACTTTGTCAGGAAGTGTTCGTTGCCGAAAATATTTTAATAGCCAATATTTTAAATCTAAAAGTTTTACATTTAATGCAATACGGACAGCCTCCTATATTTGAGTAACAAAAATTAGGTTATTGTCTAGAGATGATAGCGAAATAAGAGGTTGGGTTGAATTATTTTTTATGGTGTATGAATTAAATTAACCCGATCCCATTACCGTTTTTTCACGGGCTCCCTTTTTCACATATCCGTATCCTGGGCAGGGTTTTCTTGTGGTCAGATTGGCGTTGAGTCTAACCGCGCGTTGTAACCCGTCAGGACTTAATTTGTCTAAAATTGTCGACTACACAAAAGTTTAGGCTTCCAAATACATCAAGTGCCTAACCCAAAAAGAAAATGTATTTGGGAGATGAAAGCTCGATGCATTTCCAGGCAATAGTTTATAACCCAAGTTCAGTCTCTATAAAATCAATAAAAACTCGTGTTTTTAACGGCAAGTAATCCCTTGATGGGTATAACAGCCACACTGAACTTTCAAAGTCAGTTGCTGTAGCGATATAGTCTGGAAATAAATTGATCAAGCGGCCTTCGGTAATTTCCTGTCTGACTAATAAATCCGGCAATAACGATATGCCCATGCCGTTAAGCAAACATTGTTTTATGGCCAGTGCGTTAGTGATTAAGCATTTTCCGCCGATGGTAATTTCCGTGATGTTTTTGTCCTTGTCTTTGAATAGCCAATTCAGGCTTTGCCCGGCTCTTGGAAACAGTAAACATTTGTGATTTTTGATCTGTTCCAGTTGTTCCGGTCTGCCATATTCATCCAGATATTCAGGGCTGGCGCAGACATAAAAATCGATTTTGGAGATCCGTTTAGCGATATAAGATGAGTTTTCCAGCTTCCCCAAGCGAATTGCTACATCAATGCGGTCTTCAATCAAATCCAGATAACTATCGGTGAGAATCAGCTCAATGGAGACAAAAGGGTAGCATTTGGCAAATTTTGGCAGCAGCGGCACAATTGCAACCTGTCCATAAGATGTCGCCGTGGTCACTCGCAACTTACCGCGTGGCTCTTTACTTACTTCGGCAGCGAACTCTTGAGCCGCTTCAAGTTCCTCAATCAATGGCGAGATGCGATTGAAATATATTAGTCCCGACTCAGTCGGTTCCAGTTTGCGAGTGCTACGCTGGAATAGTCGGATACCCAGTTCCTTTTCCAACGCTGCGATAGCGCGTGACACAGAAGATGGCGCAATGCGGTAAGCATTAGCGACTTCCGTGAAACTGCGTTCGTTTACGACGGCAATAAAAAGTTTGAGATTGTTGATATCCATTTGTGCATATTACGCAATTATGTTTTGCGTTTCAGATGATTTAATGCGTTATATTATGCTGATATTATGCTGCTGCGTCCAATCAATCATAGGAGATTACCCATGACCGCTGCAGAAACCAACATTCCATCGTATCAAGAAAACGTTAAGAGCCTGATCAATCAACTCGGCACAATGCTGCCTGAAGATAAATTAGCCGTGTTCAATGCTGATGCTGAACAATTGGCGGTAACTTATCCGTCACCTCTCAAGCTGCAAAAAGGTGACCAAGCCCCGTTATTCGCTTTGCGAAATGCAAAAGGAAACGTCATTAATTTAGCTGATTTGCTTAAGCATGGCCCGGTCGTATTGACTTTTTACCGGGGTGTCTGGTGTCCTTACTGCAATTTGCAATTAGCTAACTATCAACAAATCTTGCCGCAAATACTAAAATCCGGGGCAAGCCTAGTTGCTGTCTCGCCGATGATTCCGGATCAATCATTAAGTATTGTGGAAACTAATCAGTTACAGTTCGAAGTTTTAAGTGATATCGGCAACAAAGTTTCACGCCAATACACCACTGTTTTTAAAGCGGGTGATAAGCCTATCCAGGCCATGACTGAATTGGGATACGATTTTAGGGGTTTTTATGGCGACGAATCCGATGAACTCCCAGTGCCTGCGACTTTTGTAATCGCTCAAGACGGCTCCTTATTATTTGCCGGTTCTGAAGGTGGCGATTATCGAAAAAGGGTGGAGCCGCATGACATTTTGGTTGCGCTTGACGTTTAAACGCATTTAGCAACTAAATTCAGTGGTAGGATGCCTGCTGATGTGTGCTGGGCCTGGATTTTTCATCTAAAACCATAGAAAACCTGATTCGAACAGGAGAATACGTTTTGAATTTGCCGTCCGTGAATGAAGCCGGAGCGGTCAATCGTCAGGCGCGCTTAAGCATTTCAGTGTTTATGGAAGACCAACATATCATCTAGCCTTTTCTAAAAGTTCAGATACCTCCCACTGATCATAGGCGTGGGAGCCGTACTTTACGGCAACGACGGTACCCAACCGATCCAGAAGGATGTCGGCGGGCAATCCGAGGGGTCCGTTTTCCATTTTTAAGCCCATCTTACCAAGTAGCGCCCCTTTTGCTGCCGCCCACATGGCCTTTGGGTGTAGCAATGCTAACCAAGACGTCTCGACCCCAAATTGTTTGTAAAATTTCTTTTTTGGGTCGGCCACTGTTGCGAAAGGAAGGTTATCCTGATATTTCCTCATTTCTTCTACTGAAGAATGGAACATGATGACTTCTTTGATTCCTGCCGCTTCCAGATCATCTGCTCTTTTGGAAAATGTATGTAGATGAAAATTACAGATGGGACATCCGGCAAATCTTCGAAATTGCAAATGTGTGAATTTTCGCGATGGATCAGGAACCGTTTGTGATTCCCCAGTGATTGTCTCTAAAGAGAATGGCGCTATTTTTTCGCTTACTTTTACTTTCATTTTCATCACCTTTTTAGTCGTATTGTTAAAATCGGTTGAATGTTGCCAAAGGAGTGCCCTGCTTTTTAAGGTGGCGGCTGCGGATGTAAA
>CAVUMJ010000336.1:0-8565 GCA_963741375.1 uncultured Pseudomonadota bacterium | reverse complement strand
CCAGAAAATATACCTGGTCGGCCAAGGGGTGGCGCTCCGCACCGCCGCAGCTTGCCGTATTCATGCCCTGATTCAAATCGGCCATGCTCAACAGGCCGTTTTCCGGCAAAATATAATCGCCCTCAGCATTTTCCTGGGCGGGAATAGTGTCGTACTTCCAGCGGCAGGAATTAGTGCAGGTTCCCTGATTAGGATCGCGATGATTAAAATAACCCGACAACAGGCAACGGCCGGAATAGGCAATGCACAAAGCCCCGTGTACAAATACTTCCAGTTCCATATCGGGGCATTGCTGGCGAATTTCGGCTATTTCATCCAAGGACAGTTCCCTGGATAAAATCACCCGTTCCACGCCCATGCGTTGCCAAAATTTAACGCTGGCGTAATTAACCGTATTGGCTTGAACCGATAAATGCACAGGCATATCGGGCCATTGTTCTCTTACCATCATGATCAGGCCGGGGTCTGCCATTATCAAGGCATCGGGCTGCATGGCGATGATAGGCTGCAAATCCTTGATAAAAGTTTTAACTTTGGCGTTATGCGGAATGACATTGGCCGCCAAAAAAAACTTTTTACCAAGCTGATGGGCTTCAGCTATGCCTTTGGCGAGATTTTCCGCCATAAAGTCGTTATTACGCACCCTAAGGCTATAACGCGGCTGCCCGGCGTATACGGCATCCGCTCCAAAAGCAAAAGCATAACGCATATTCCGCAGGGTTCCTGCCGGAGAAAGGAGTTCAACTTGATTCATATCAAAGAAAAAATCTGTAGAGAAAGTTATTTTAACACTGCTTTAAGCCGGCTGCCGATTAACATCGGCAAAACCACAAAATTTCTTTTAATTTCAACACTTTTAATGATTAAATATCATACATTTCCGGTTAACCGGCAAATCTAATGCAATCCGCAAAATATAGCCCTTGGAGGATTTGTAATATCATAACGGCAAAAGTCAAAATTAAGAGATAACGTTGAACGATCAAAAAAACATCCTGATCGCCCAATCGCATTGTAAAGATCCGGCTCAGGCCGTCAAGGAACTTTATGAAGGTATTGCCCAACCGAATATCAGTCTGGTGCTGTTTTTTTGCTGTATCGGCTATGATCGCACGCAACTGGCTGCAGCCATTAACCAGAGATTTGAAGGTTTACAAGTGTTGGGCTGCACTACGGCCGGAGAGATAGGGCCGCTGGGTTTTTGTGAAAACAATCTGGTTGGGGTGAGTTTTTCAGAAGACATTTGTACGGCAGTCGCCGGTCTTCTGGAAAATTTGCAGGAGATTCAGGAAACCTCCGGTTATGTTTTCGCCCAGAAATTATTGCAGCAACTGGAAAATAAAGCCCAAAATGCCAATTATACCAATAGTTTCGGGCTATTGATGATAGACGGTCTTTCCGTTCGCGAAGAAATAATCACCCGGATTCTGCAAACCGTATTGGGTAAAACCAAAATGATAGGCGGCTCTACTGGAGACGGTCTTAACTTTAAACATACCCATGTGTTTTATCACGGCAAATTTCATCCGGACAGCGCTATCCTGATTTTAATAAGCACCAAACTGCCGTTCAAAATCTTTAAAACCCAGCATTTCGAACCAACCGAAGAAAGAATGGTGGTGACGGAGGCTGACACGGCAAACCGTATTGTCATGGAAATAAACGGCCTGCCCGCAGCCCAGGAATACGCCAGAATTGCCGGAGTAGGCATGGGCGATCTTAGCCCGATGTTTTTTGCCGCCACGCCGGTAATGGTTTTGATCAATGGCGGCTATTATATCCGTTCAATCCGCAGTGTTAATGTCGATCAAAGTCTGACCTTTTATTGCACCATTGAAGAAGGCTTAGTGCTGCGAGTGGCAAAAGGCGTTGATTTTCTTGAAAATTTGCGGCAGGCTTTCGCCAACATCCACACCCAAATCGGCAGACCGCAATTTGTGCTTGGCTACGATTGCGTCTATCGCAAACTGGAAGCTTTACAATGCGGTTTAATCGAATCCATTGAAGAGATTTTCCGCTATAACAATTCGATTGGCTTCAACACTTACGGCGAACAATTTGCCGGTGTGCACGTCAATCAAACTTTGGTTGGGGTCGCCATAGGTTATCCGGAACACCATGCCTGAAAACTGCTCAAGCCAAGCCAATATTTATGAGCAACACCTGCGCACGGAAATTGTCCGCCTGAATAAGATTATCCAGGTGCTGATTAAACGCGCAGAAAGCCATCCTTTTGATTACAACTCGGAATTTAATCTTTTTCAATCCACTATCGAACTGGAGGAAAAGGTAGTAAGCCGTACCAGAGAGCTGGAGGCCTTATTGCGAGAAAATGAAAAAATAAATCGCGCGCTCAGAGAAGAAGAATATAAATTTCATAGCGTATTGGATCAATCTCTGGTTGGCATTACCATGATCAGTAACGGAGTGTTTCAATACGCCAATCCAAAGTTTGCGGAAATTTCCGGCTATTCGGTTACCGAGCTTAGCCGGCTGGGACCTTTGGATATGATCCCCGCCAATGAGCCTTTCAGCGCTGACATCATGCGCAAAGGCCTGGCAGGAGAATTCAAGCCTTCCAGCTTTGTTATGGAACTGAAACGCAAAGATTGCAGAATGATTACTGTGGAAATATCCAGTAATACCGCCATTGACATAGGCGGTAAACCCGCCTTCATTGCGGTTTGGGTGGATATTACCGAAAGATTGCTTGCGGAAAGCAAAGTTAGAGCCCTGCAAATTCAACTTCAGGAACAAGCCGTCCGCGACCCCTTAACCGGCCTGTACAACCGGCTTTATCTGAATGAAAGCCTGGACAGAGAAATAACCTTGGCCCAACGCCGTGGCTATTGTTTAAGCGCTGTAATGGCGGATCTGGATTTTTTCAAAGCCATTAATGATAAATACGGCCATCTGGCCGGTGACGAGGCTTTAAAATTTTTTGCCTCGCTCATGAAACAAAACTCTCGCAACAGCGATATTATTTGCCGGTTTGGCGGCGAAGAATTCTTTGTGCTGTTACCGGACATCAGCGTAGATAAGGCTAAAGAGCGCGCCGAAAATTTGAGGCGCGATCTGGCGAATCTGCCTTTTATTTTTGGCGAGGCCAGCTTCAGAGTGACCGCGTCATTCGGGGTTGCCGCTTATCCTGAACATGCTCAAAACGGTAAAGACTTAATGAATGCTGCGGATAAAGCCCTTTATTCTGCCAAACATCTCGGCCGTAATCAGGTTAAATGCTTTGCGGAAGTTTCAAATCCTTAAACCTGGAAATGGCAGTTGCAAGTGCTCGATAACACTTGCAAGGTGAAGATTGGCTGGTTTACTTAAATCAGAGTTGCTATTCAGCGAATTTTAAGTTAGCGTCGGCTATTCGGCTTTTGACGCCGGAGCGCCTAGCAGAGGACGCTGTAAATACGTCCGTGTAGCTTTCGCCCGGCGTCCATGCCGGGCAAACCTCTGCTAGGCGCTCCGGCGCCAAAAACCAAGGTAATCAGCTATCGGTAAGCTTTTGAAGCTTAGTCGCTCGGAGAATAGTTATTAATTGTTTCAAAAGTTTTCGCCTTTAGTATGCGCCATATCAGAGGTCTTGGGAATCGGGGGTGTTTGGCAAAGGTTTCACCAGCATGGATGCTGGTGCAAAGCCTACAGGGACGTACTTGCGGCGTCCTTTGACAAATACCACCGGTTTCCAAGACCGGGGAATATCAATAACCTAAATGGGTAGCAGTTTCTCGTTATTCGCTTAATGCGAAAACCTATGGAACTATCATATTAATTTTTTTACATAGCATCCATTTATGCGAAGTTATGGCACTAAATATAGTGAATCTTATGCCTGCGTATTCAGCAAACTACCTGGACTTGAAGAGGAAAAGCTCTGCAGATTGCTGGAAAATGCCTGTAGAAACTGGCTTAATGTGGCAGTGCTGCCGGATGTGCCGCCCAGCACCGATTCCAGATTGCTAAAGCTTTGCTGCAAATTGGTCAAGGCAGTGTCCGACGAACCGGAAGCGCTTGAGCTGTTGGTAGTGCCGGTACTGCTTGAACTACCGGTTGCGGAAGAAATTTCCTGAATCAGACTCTTCAAATCCGCCTGAATTTTAGGCGGATTGCCGCCAACGCCGTTCACGCCGGAAGTGTTAGAGCTGCCGTCATTATCTCCATCGCTGTCGGTTCCGGAACTGCCGGAACTACTGCTGCTTGAGCTGTTTTGCGATTGCAAGGCGGCCATCAGGTCCTGCATGAAAGATTGCAGAGCCTGAGCAGCATCCTGCGTACCGGATGCAACTGAGGACGATGACGATGTAGAAGACGAAGAAGATGACGACGAGACATTTGCATTTTCCGTAGATGAGGTGGACGAACTGCCGCCAACCCCAATTTGCGACAAAGCCTGAGACACCGCGCTCATTAAGCCTGAAGGAGGCGGTCCTGGCGGTGGCGGAGGCATACTGGCGGCATTAGCGCCATTTGCACTACTGCCGGAATTGCTGTTTTGGGTATTACTTAGCTGGCTAAGCTGGTAAAACCAGTTATTACCGCTGGCAACGCTGCTAACTGACATGATATTTCTCCACTTAATGATTATTCAAGTTGGCTGATCCTGACTGGACAAGCCTGTTTCGGCATTCCTGGCTGCATTAATTTTCTACAGCTGAATACTCATAATCCTTGAGCAGATTATCGGCCAGTTTTAAGTAAACTTGGCGCTTGGAAGTGTAAATCTTGGTAAAGTTTGGTTAAGAATCACTGAAAAATTCCATGATTCTTAAGCAATTGATGACTGATTTGGATCGAAAAACCGGAATTAAACAGCAAACCGGCAAAATATTGCCGCAGCTGTTATTCCTGAAAAGTAATGTCCATGCGGATGCGCAGCCCGCCTTCCGGGCGGTTTAAAGCCTGAATGTGGCCGCCGTGAGCGGCAATGGCTCGATAAGCTATCGCCAGACCTAATCCGGTGCTATTGCTTTTGACTTTGCCGCTACGGAAAAACGGCTCAAATATCGCTGACAAATCACTTGGCGGCACGCCGGAGCCTTGATCATCCGCCGTCAGTTGCCAATGCCGGGTTTTTTGATCAAATCCGGAGTATATGGCCACAATACCTGCCGGTTTGCAATGCTGCAAGGCGTTACGCAACACATTTTCGATGGCCCGGCGCAATAATTCGCCGCGCCCCCGCACCTGTGTTTCCGGCATACCGGCAAACTGTATGCTCACCCCTAGTTGATAAGCTTCAAAACGCGCATCTTCAACAATATCTTCCAACAAACCGCCTATATCGAATTCATGCACATCCCCGTCCGACACCCCGGCTTCCATACGGGTCAGCAGCAATAACTCCCCGACCAGATCGCTAATCCGCTGAGACTCACGTTCTATACGCGCCAACATGGTCTGCTGCTTTTCCGGCTGTTGCATGGCCAAACCGATAGCAGCCTGAATTCTGGCAAGCGGAGAGCGTAATTCATGAGAGACATCATGTAACAGGCGTTGCTGAGAATTCACCAACCCATCAATCTGGGCGGCCATATGATCAAAATCCTGTCCCAAATCCGCTAACTCATCATGTCTTCGTCCCATAGCCGTGCCGATGCGTACATCCAGATTGCCCTCTGCTAAACCGGCGAAGGCCCGCCGCAAACTGCGGATAGGTTTGGCAAAATACCAGGCCAGCACAAAACTGAATAACAAGCTGGCAAACAAGCCTGCCAAAATCGGCAACAATGTTGAAGGCGGTTGATCCGGCGGCGGTCCGGGAGGATGGCCGGGATTGCGGTCAAATCCCTCATTTGGCGGAAGCGGCGGATGAAACCCAAAGTCATCACCCGGGCCACCACCCGGCCCCATACCGGGCGGACCATGATCATGACCGGGAAAACCGTGCGGCGTCATCACTGCAAATAATAGATATCGATGACCATCTGTTGCCGTTAACTGCCGCACTGCATCCTGGTTTTGATCAAGCAGAGAACGGGCGTGTTGAATCAGTTCAGCCGGCAATTCGCGCTGCAGCACATCCCTGCCCTGTTCGTCTATGGCGTAAACCTGCGCCATATGCAAATCACGTAAACTACCCAGAAAATTGCCAAGTTCCTTAACGCCGCCATATTCATAAGCGCGCTGCGCCAGTTCCAGCAAGTATTCGGCATGTCTGCCGTCAATCAGCGCATCCGGCCTTTCCATGGAAAGGCTAGTGTTTTGTTCGTTCTGATGCCTTAACCAGACCGCCGTGCCCACCCCTACCCCGGCAAACAGCAAAGCCAGCCAGAAAGTCAGAAAGAACTTCCAGAATAAACGCCCCACGCCTTACTCTTTTATCAATTGATAACCCTGCCCGCGCACGGTTTGAATATAAGAGCGGCCATCAGCCTGATTACCCAGTTTCTGACGAATGCTGCTCATATGCACATCAATGCTTCTATCAAAGCGCGCCAAAGGTCTGCCCAGACTTTTTTCAGACAATTCTTTTTTGGATACCACTTTGCCAATGTTCAACGCCAATGTTTCCAACAAATTGAACTCGGTGCTGGTCAGTTCTATATCTTGATCAAACCAGGAAACCTTGCGTTTTTCACTCCAGATTTTTAAAGGGCCGGACATTATCATACCTTGCGGATTACCGGTGTTCTGCGGTATGGTTCTTCTCAAAATAGCCCGAATCCTTGCGACCAGTTCTCTGGGCGTGCAAGGCTTGGGCACATAATCATCCGCACCGGATTCCAGACCGATAATTCTATCGATATTGTCGCCTTTGGCGGTAAACATCAGTATCGGGATTCGGCTTTGCAACCTGATCTGATTTAAAATCTCCGTACCTTTAATATCCGGCAGCATCACATCCAGAATAACAATTTCATAGGCAGCCGATAAAGCCATCTGCAAGCCGGGTTTACCTAAATGGCAAACCCCGACTTCAAAGCCATCCTTCTCCAAATAATCTTTAAACAGCCCAACCAATTCCACGTCATCGTCAATAATCAAAACTTTTGCCACAGCCATCACCTTTCGCTTGGAGTTTTTTGTTCTGCGCCGGTCACAAAATCAGACGCGGTAAACATTCCCTCAGGTTGAGCATAATAATGCCGACGGCGGTAGTTCTCCAGCTTTGCTATTAAGTTTTACCAAAATTTACACTTGAATAACAGCGATTTACATAAGCAGTCTGCATAATCTCTCCGACGGAATAAAACTGTTCCGCCAACCTTTCTTTATCACAAAAGGAGTCTTTATGCGAAAACTTTATTTCTTGATCATGCTGTTTCCAACGATATTATCAGCCCAACCGCTATTTGGCTTTGACCACCCGGACTCGCCGCCGCATCATCACCGGCCGCCATTGGACCCGGAAAATCATTTGCCTGAATTTCTTTTCGGCATTGATTTAACTGCGCAACAACAAAACGAAATCAAATCCCTATTAAAAGCCAATCGCTGCGAATTTGAAACCAAACTGGATGAAGCCCGTAAAATAGAAACGGAAATCAAACAAATCAGCCGCTCAAGTGATTACCGCACCGATAAAATTCAGGAGCTGAGCAATAAAACGGCGGCTCTCCATAAAGATCTGCTGATCATGAAAACTACGATGGATAACAAGATATACAAACTGTTAAACGATGACCAAAAGCAGAAATTAGCCAGTAACACAGCCGACAAGAACTTTGATTTCAAAGCCGAATGTACGACTAAAGGTCTGTTATAAGGTTGTATTCCATTCCGGACTGCCATTCTTTATACAGTCCGGAATCATTTAATTCATCAAAAAAGCCTGGCAGGGCGGGCATAATAACACCCGCGTTTTAGCTCGAAGCCATTACCTCGATTCCTCGCCTCTGCAAAGAGGCTATGCCGCCTTAAAATATAAATCGATTATGATTGTGCGCAGGCCATTGTGCCGCTTAAAATGTCAGCATCGCAACCAATCACTAAAAACGAAATGAGCTCGACTGAAGAAGAAAAACAATGGCGTGAAAAACTAAGCCAGGAGCAATACCAAGTTTGCTGGGAAAAAGGCACTGAGCCGCCATTTACCGGTAAATATACCGATTACACTCTTGATGGCGTTTACCATTGCGTATGCTGCGGACATCCCTTATTTTCCTCCGAAACCAAATTTCATTCAGGTTGCGGCTGGCCTAGCTTTTGGAGTCCGCTAAGCGGCGAAAGTGTCAATGAGCATGAAGACCGCAGTCACGGCATGCTCCGCACGGAAGTGACCTGTCATAACTGCGGCGCCCATCTTGGTCACGTTTTTCCAGATGGCCCTAAGCCTACCGGTCTGCGCTATTGTATTAATTCCATTTCTCTGAAGTTTGAAGAGCAAGCATGACCGCTCATCAATACGCCAAGGATTTGCTGGACTTTATCGACGCCAGCCCCAGCCCTTGGCATGCCGTGGCAAACCTGGAAAAAAACTTACAGGCTTTTGATTTTATCCGGGTCCATGAAAACGATGCCTGGCAATTGCAAACATCCGGCCGTTACTATGTGATACGGGATGACTCTTCCATTATTGGGTTTGTGGTGGGTGAAAAGCCGCTGGTGGAAACCGGCTTT